>NZ_AUTO01000326.1:0-14767 GCF_000498055.1 Pseudoalteromonas sp. TB51 | reverse complement strand
CCGCCAATGCAATGGACTCAGATAAAGAGCGTTGTATTAATGCCGGTATGGATGACTACTTAACTAAACCCATTCAGCTTGATATTTTAAAAGAAAAAATAGAGCAGTACTTTTAGGATTAATAACATGAGTAAGCAAATACAAATACGCGACGCTAAAAAAAGCGATGCGCCAACCATTTTACAGTTTATTACCGAACTGGCCATTTACGAAAAAGAACCCGATGCAGTAAAAACAGATGAGCAGGCAATTATAAAAACGCTGTTTAGTGAGGGGGCAACAGCACACAGTGTTATTTGCCTTGAAGATGATGAGCCTATTGGCTTTGCGGTGTATTTTTATAATTACTCTACCTGGCTGGGTAAAAATGGCTTATATCTGGAAGATTTATACGTAAGCCCCGATAGCCGTGGCAATGGTGCGGGCAAACTAATAATGAAACACCTTGCTAATAAAGCCATAAAAAACGACTGTGGACGTTTTGAGTGGGTAGTACTGGATTGGAATAAACCCGCTATAGACTTTTATAATAGCATTGGGGCAAAAGCCCAAAACGAATGGATAATCTACCGCCTAGCAGGCCAAGACTTACTCGATTTTGCAGAGCAATAGTGATACTAAAACGCTTAATTAAGTGGGTTGGTATAATACTTTTTTAAAAGCAGATGAGTGCCGAAAACGGCCAGTATTTGCTTTAAAAATTGTTATGCTGAGGTACGTTTTATTGATTAAGACCCTACATGAATAATCAGTATTGGCAAAAAGCACGGCAAAGCCGCGATGCACGATTTGATGGCTTATTTTACGTTGCGGTAAAAAGCACCGGCATTTATTGTCGGCCAATTTGCCCCGCGCCCACCGCTCAAGAAAAAAATGTGGTGTATTATCAATATGCGCACAACGCAGCGCAAGCAGGCTTTAGACCGTGTATACGCTGCAGGCCCGATAGTGCTCCGGGCAGCGCTGCTTGGCAGGGGGTAAAAACAACAGCGCTCAGAGCTAAGCAGTTAATTGATTTAGGTGATAGCTGTAATTGCGAAATGCTAGCTACCCGTTTGGGTATTACCAGTCGTTATTTGCGGCGCATATTTAATCAGCACTTTGGTGTGTCTGTTACTCAGTATCGGTTATTTAACCAATGTCAGTTTGCTAAAAAGCTCATTCAAGAGACCACATTACCTATAACCGATATTGCATTTGCTGCTGGGTTTAAAAGTGTGCGACGTTTTAACGATGCTTTTTTACAACAATTAAATATAGCCCCATCAAAGCTCAGAAAATCAAAAAAAGAGGCAACCCCAGTGATTGTATTAACTCTCCCTTTTAGACCTCCTTACAATTGGCCGGCTTTGCACAGCTTTTTGCCAAAGCGGTTAATAGAGCCTATGGAGTGGATAACCCCAACCAGTTACGGGCGAACATTTAAGCTAAAAGGGGCGGTAGGTTATTTTAATGCGCACTTTAAGGCGCAAAATAACCATTTTAAAGTTGAAATAGTAATAAATAATACCGAGCACTTACAAAAAGTAATTAATAATATACGCCGTGTACTTGATGTAGATGCCGATATAAACCCTATTGAAAGCCACTTAAAAAACAGTATTAATGGGGCATTTACATTAAGTGAAGGGCTACGCTTACCTGGAATATGGTCAAGCTTTGAAGCGGGGATCCGCGCTGTATTGGGCCAACAAGTTAGCGTGGGGGCAGCGCACACTTTAGTTACAAAGCTGGTCGCAGAGCGAGGCGATAAACACGCAGATAAAGTGTATTTTCCACAGCCTGAGGATTTAGCGACATGCGACTTTGAATTTTTTAAAATGCCGCAATCGCGCAAAAATGCATTAAAAAATTTATCTAAGTACTGCGCTGATAACCCCGATAACAGGGTTTTGGATAATTGGCTCGATATAAAAGGCATAGGGCCGTGGACTGTTAACTACGCTAAACTGCGCGGGCAAAGTAACCCAGATATACTATTAGCCGGCGATCTCGGAGTAAAAAAGGCGCTGATTAATACTAAGCAATTTAACCCAGAGCTGAGCGCTCCATTTCGCTCGTACTTAACGTTTCAACTATGGCAGCAACTTTCATGATTATACAGACCGCAATTTCGAGCCCAATTGACGATGTTATTATTCAAGCGACTGAAAACGGGGTGAGCTATGTTGGTTTTTACCCAAAAACACACTACACCCATACACCCGTTGAGCAAGTAACAAATGAAGCGGTTTTAATCTGCGTAAAGCAATTAAACGAATACTTTAATGGTCAGCGCAAAACCTTTAATGTGCCATTAGATACGCAAGGTACGCCTTTTCAAAATGGTGTGTGGCAAGCGTTGCTCAGCGTCCCTTTTGGCAAAACCATGACCTACGGCGATATAGCTAAACAATTAAATAACCCTAAGGCGGTAAGAGCAGTCGGAGCTGCAAATGGCAAAAACCCCATTAGTATTATTGTGCCATGCCATCGAATTATTGGTGCAAACTCAAAGCTTACTGGGTACGCTGGTGGCCTTGAGAGAAAAAGTTGGCTACTAAAGCATGAAGGGATAATTTAACTGTTACAGCACTGGCAGCTTTGTTATCACAAGCTACAATTTACATTATTTACTAATAAAAATTATTATGAGTATCAGCAGCTTAAATTATTTATTTATATTTGGTTTGATGTTTTCTTCAGCAGTATTTGCTAACCCACAAACACTTATATTTTGCTACGAAGATAAAGACGTTGCCCCTATGTTTTTGGGCATTGGGCAAGAGGTACCTATAGATAACCCTGGCGCCTCAATTGAAATTTTAAAGCAACTGGATGCCGACATACCCAATGTTTCTATTTCATTTGTGAGAAAACCATGGCGCAGATGCCTAAACGATTTAGAACTCAACCGTGTTAATGCCGTTATTGCCAGCTATCGTGATGGGCGTGAACGTTTTGCTGTGTACCCTACAAACGAAAAAGGGGTGTTGCTAGAAAAATTTGCAGTGAGTCGTTTTAGTAGCTGTTTAATAGGGCGGGCTCGTTTTCATAAACAATGGCAAACACGTGAAGTATTTCAAAATAAAGCGTTCACTATCGCCATTCCTAATGGCTATGGCTTAAACAGCGCGCTAAAAGAAGAGCCTTTTTATATTCATAATACTTTTTCAAAAGACAAAGCATTTGAATTACTTGATAAAGGAGTGGTACAGGCAAGTGTTGATTTATGCCAAGTAGATGACTTAAAAGTGTCGAGCTATCAACATAAAGGGAGCGATGTAAAACCCCTTTACCCACCTTATGAAACAACCGACGGTTATTTAATTTTTTCAAAGCAGTTTTACCAGCAAAATAGCCAGCTTAGTAAAGAGATATGGCAGTGGTTAGCGCGCTTTGACAGTGCACAAATTTATATAAAATACTTGCAAGCTGTTGAGTAGTAAGAAAATCAAAGTGCTTATTAACTAAAATAGCGATATGAAATTGGTATTAATCGCATATTAAGGTAGCATAAGCGCACTTTTTATCTTAAGGCACGGCAATGGCTCAATTATACTTTTACTACTCTGCGATGAATGCGGGTAAATCAACCACCTTATTACAATCTGCGTTTAACTATCGTGAGCGCGGTATGGAGCCAGTTATTTTAACGGCTGCAATTGATAACCGCTCTGGTGTAGGAAAAGTATCGTCTCGTATCGGGCTGCAAGCTGATGCGCATATATTTGATTCGTCAAAAAATGTTTTTGAGCTGATCCAAAATCTGCAAAACGAAAAAAAGCGCCATTGTGTGTTGGTTGACGAATGCCAGTTTTTGTCTAAAGAGCAAGTTATGCAGCTGACTGATGTGGTTGACGAACTTGGTATTCCGGTATTGTGTTATGGCCTGCGAAGCGACTTTAGAGGTGAGTTATTTATTGGCTCTCAGTACTTGCTAGCATGGGCCGATAAACTGGTTGAGCTTAAAACAGTGTGCCATTGCGGCCGTAAAGCCAATCATGTATTGCGTACAGATGAAAACGGCAATGCCATTGCCGATGGTAACCAAGTAGAAATTGGCGGCAACGACCGTTATGTGTCGGTGTGCCGCAAGCACTATAAGGCTGAGTTAAATATGGGCCGCTAAGGCTCGTATAAAAGTATCTATATCATCTTGGTTTATATCAAGATGAGTGACTAGCCTAAGCTGTTTGCTTGGGCTAATTAATATGCCTTGTTGTGCTAATTGCTCGCTAATATGCGCTATATTTAACTCACTTGAATAGCGCGCATACACCATGTTAGTGGTGTTACTCATATCAACGCTAAACCCATTGAGTTCGTTAAGCTTACTTGCTAAATAACGCGCATTAGCGTGGTCGTCTTTTAAGCGAGAGACGTTATTTTCAAGTGCGTATTGCCCCGCGGCTGCCAGCATTCCGGCTTGGCGCATGCCACCACCGAGTACTTTTCTCCAGCGCCGTGCTTTTGTGATAAGCGCCTTTGTGCCTAGTAATAGCGAGCCAACGGGAGCACCTAGCCCTTTTGATAAGCAAATTGAAACCGAGTCAAAGTGCTGGGTAATATCTGTAATATCAACGTTTAATTCAACCGCTGCATTAAACGCACGTGCGCCATCTAAGTGCAGAGCTAACGAGTGCTCATTTACAAAATGACGTGCTTTGGCTAAGTAGCTAAGGGGGAGTACTTTTCCGCCTATGGTGTTTTCAAGGCTAAGTAAGCGGGTGTTGGCAAAATGGCTATCGTCTGGTTTTATTGCTGCGGCAATTTTATCAAAGCAGAGGCTACCATCGGGTTCATTCTCAATCGGTTGTGGTTGAATAGAGCCTAATACTGCAGCGCCACCGCCTTCAAATTTATAGTTATGGGCATTTTGCCCGCAAATATATTCATCTCCGCGTTCGCATTGGGCCATAAGCGCAAGTAAGTTAGCTTGCGTGCCAGAGCTACAATAAAGTGCGGCTTCAAAGCTAAAACGCTCACATGCATAGGCTTCTAATTGGTTTACGCTAGGATCATCCCCGTACACATCATCGCCTACTGGCGCGCTATACATTACATCGCGCATGGCTTTTGAAGGTTTAGTAACCGTGTCTGAGCGAAAATCTATCATGGTTGTTATTCCTTTATTAAGTACTACAGGCTTTATTGTTTTTATGGGTTTAAACAAGCTCTTCAAAAATTTGTTCACGCGTGGCTTTATCAAAATAACTCCAGGCAATAAAGCGACTTACTTTTTGTCCTTGTGCCATGTCTATAATTTTATATTCGGCAATAGGGAGGGAGCTTAATTTATTTTCTAACACTTTAAGCGTTTCTTTTTTTGAAACCAAGGAGGTAAACCATATTACTTGCTCTGCAAATTGCTCACTTTGAGCAATCATATTGCTAATAAACTGTGCTTCGCCGCCTTCGCACCATAGCTCATTATTTTGCCCGCCAAAATTGAGGGTGTTTTTAGGCGATTTCCCTAAGTTTTTCCATTTGCGCTGCGACCCTTTATTGGCGTCTTCTGCGCTTGCGTGAAACGGGGGGTTACACAGGGTTAAATGAAATAAATCTTTTTGATTTATAATGTTTTCAAAAATAGATAATGCGTTTTTTTGGTGTTTAAGGGTTATTTTTAAACCATTAAATTGGGCGATTTGTTTCGCTATTTTTATAGAATTTGCATCGATGTCGCTACCAGTAAAGTGCCAGTTGTATTCATGATTACCCGTTAACGGGTAGACCAAATTGGCCCCTGTGCCAATATCGAGCACCTTAATTTGCCTGCCAGTTGGAATATTTTGTTGGTTGTCGTCGCTTAATAAGTCTGCCAAGTAATGAATGTAATCAACGCGACCAGGAATAGGAGGGCATAGGTTATGCTCAGGAATATCCCAAAAATCTATTTTATAATGCGCTTTTAAAAGCGCTTGGTTAAGCGTTTTTACTGCTGTGTTATTGGTAAAGTCAATGCTCTTACTCCCCGCAGGGGTGACGATGATGAAAGGGGTTAACGCATCATGTTTATCGCATAGCATGTCTAAATCGTAGCCATGTAAATGTTGGTTGCGTGGGTGGAGCTTGTTAGTGACTTGTTTTGATTTCATAGCATTAATTTAGCAATTAAATAATGGCGCAATTGTATCAAATGCCCCACTAAAAAGTGCAACCATTTACTTTAGAATTAACAGTGGTACTGGTAGGATGAGTGGCTAAAAATAATAAAGGAAAATTTGTGGCAATTACACAGCACTCACATTTTGTTCAACTAGGCAATCAGCAAACGCTACATTTACGCCGTATAGCAAACGGCAAGCAAGCGGGCCCCGTGGTGTTTTTTATGCACGGCGCAGTAGAAAATGGCAAAATTTTTTATACTCATAGCAATAAAGGGCTAGCCCCTTATTTGGCTGAGCAAGGCTACTGCTGTTATGTAGCAGACCTGCGCGGGCGTGGAGAGAGCAAGCCGCTTATTTCGCCGCAGGCTAAATATGGTCAAACAGAGGCAATAGTAGAAGATATCCCCGCCTTTATTAATTACATTGAACAATTTGAGGGTAAAAAGCCAGACTATTGGGTTGCTCACTCTTGGGGAGGCGTTTTAATGAATAGCGTTTTTGCACGTTTTCCTGAGTATTTAAAAGAGGTTAAAGCGTGTGCTTATTTTGGCTCTAAACGCTCTTTGTTTAACAATCACCCTAAAAAGTTACTACAAGCAAATGTAATTTGGTACTTTATGGCGCCCATATTGGCTAAAAAACAGGGGTACTTAAACGCAAAAGGCTATAAGTGGGGCAGCGATAACGAATCGCAAAAGTCGCATTATCAAAGCATGCAGTGGGCTAAAAAAAGGCCTTGGATAGATAGCGATGATGGTTTTGACTATGCAAAAGCCTTAGCTAAAGTGCAGGTGCCTCCTACACTACATATTGGCGCTGTAAACGATAAGGCTCTTGCGCAGCCTATTGATATTAAAAAGTTTATGGCAGAGTCCGGACCTGGAAAACAAACCCTTAAAATTTATGGCAAGCGCCATGGTCATAGTGTGGATTACGATCATATTAATATGCTTACTCACCCGCAGGCACGGGATGAGCAATTTAAAGATGTTGTAAGCTGGTTTAACGAGTACAGTTAGGCAATTAGGCTCATTCAAATTGTTTTAAAAGCGGTGTTTTATAGCGCTCCCAATGCGCAAGTGCCTGTGTATTAATTGGCTGCCTAATGGCTTGTTTGCTTAATGTGCTAACAGCAGCCTTACGCTTATAAAATGCTAAGCATTGCGGATCATACTCACACCCTAAAAACGAAAATAAAGCACTTAGCCGCGACTCAGGCTCGGCAACTATTTGCTCATAATGAATATCGTATAGCGGTAATGAGGGCAGGCTGCGCCAATGATCCATTAATTTTGCATACAACGCATGGTAAAGTTTAAATTCTTTTAAATCACAAAAGTACGGCTCATTTTCGGCAAAGTAGTTACTGAACACCGAAAAAGCAGTGGCGTTAAAATCCCTACTTAAATTAATAAATTTAGCATTAGGGAACAGCAAGTAAATTAAGCCAATAGACTGATAGTTACTCGGTAGCTTATTAATAATGAAAGGGCGTACAGGCTGTGCTTTTTTTAATTCTTCAATATAAATATTGCGAGCTTTTGCGATTAAATCGTTACTAAGTGCGCTTAAGCATTGCGGGTAAGGGGTTTGCGTTTGCTGCTCTATAAATGCCACCACTTGGTTAGCAATACTGGTGTTTTCACCTAATGTGGCAAACTGTGAGTGGCTGGCCATCATTTGCTCAAGTAAGGTTGAGCCGCTGCGGGGCATACCAATAATAAACACGGGCGTAATAGTGCCGGTAAAAGTGTGATCGGCAGATGCAATTAGCTGTTGTGTATTATGCGTTATAATTGCCTCATAGAAAGGCACTAAGTCACTGGTTTTAAAGTGAGTAAGCTTTTTTTGAAGTTTGTTGGCAAGCACATAGTAGTTAAATGCTTGCTCTGTATCTTCTAGTTTGTCGTAGCTTTTACCTAACGCGTAGTAACACACCATTTTTAAACGCACGTTATTCGTTTGCGTTAAAAAGTGGTGCAGGTTGCTCACATAATTATGTTCTTTATTGAAACGGCCTAATTGTACTAGTTCAAATAAAATATAGGCAGTTACGGGGTAAAGCCCCATGCTTAGCGCATGCGCAAATGTGGTGTGTGCTTTGTCTAATTCGCCGTAGCTTAAATAATGCTGAGCTAAATAATAATGAGGCTCTGGGTTATGGCTTGCGAGGCTTTTAGCATATTCGAGTACTTTAAGCGCATCATTAGGGGAATTAACACCGTTAAATGCATCGGCAAGGGCGTGCAGTGGCTCAAGCATATGGGGTAAACGTTCGCATGCTTTTTGTAATAAGTATACCGCTGCATCAAAACGCTCTAACCTAAGTGCTATCCTGCCTAAACCAAATAATGCTTCGCCGCTTTGTGGGTTACTATTTAAAATTGCTTTAAAATGAAACTCGGCTTCTTTGAGTTTATTTTCTTGTAATAATTGATTGGCTTTTTTAATTAGCATGATGAGGCATTATTGTTTTTTAATTAATATAAAATAAAAAAGGCGAAATGTCTTAACATTTCGCCTTGGTTTATCATGAAAAAATATTAGAAAGTATAGGTTGCTTTCGCGTAGTAGAAGCCACCGTTAATACCGTATGGAGACGTTTCGTAGTATTGGCCACCCCAGTTATTGTTAGGGATACCCGTACGGTCTTCAAAATCAAGTTTTTCAGCGTCTTGGTCGAAGATGTTTTGTGCACCTACCGAGAAGCTAATAGACTCATTTAAGAAGTACGTTATTTCAGCGTCAATAGTTACTGCTGCATCAGCTGTTTTTGCTGTTGCATCGTAATCTACGTGAACACCTTGGTATTCGCCGTAGTAATTAGCACGGGTAAACATTGAAAAAGATTCCCACTGCTGTGCCCAAGTAAGCGTTGCACGGTGGTTAGGTAAATCTTCTTCTAAACGCTTAACTTTAAATTCACCGGTAATGTCGCTGAACTTAGTTACCTCAGTTTCATTCCAGTTGTAAGCAAGGCTAAATGTAGAGCTTCCGCCTAGCATGTCAGCTGTATAGTTAGCAACTAAGTCAATACCTTGTGTTGTTGTATCAAAGTCATTAGTGAAAAAGCTTACTTGTGCATAGCTTTGCGCATTTGGTACGCCTGCTGCTTCTAACGTGTCTTTATCATCTTGGCTAAGTACAATTTTTTCAGATTGGCTGATACGGTCATCAACTTCAATGTTGTAGTAATCAAGTGTTACAAATAAATCGCCAATAGTGTAAACCGCACCTAGTGTGTAACTTTGCGATTCTTCTGGCTCAAGCTCTGTACCACCTAATTGCACTGCAATTGGGTTTGTTGGTGGTAAAAGTGCTGAATCTTGTAATACACCATCACTTAAGTTTGTTTGTACGTTACTTACGTTCGCTTGGCCAACAGTTGGAGCGCGGAAACCTGTGCTTACTGAGCCACGAATATTTAGATCTTCAGTTACGTGGTACTGCGCCATTACTTTGTAGTTTGTTGTTGTACCAAAGCTGTCGTAATCTTCAAAACGTACCGCAAGGCCCATTAAGAATTCTTCTGTAAATGGTGCTTCAATATCTACATAAGCTGCGTAGTTACGGCGTGTATATTCGCCTGCATCAGAAGGTTTGAAACCAGGGAAACCATTAGAGCCAATACCAAAACCTTGCTCAGTTAAAGGACCTGCAGTGAATGATGCTTCATCACCTGAAATTACAGTAAATGTTTCTTCGTGCCATTCTAAACCACCGGCAATATTTACATCGTACGCTAGGTCAAAATCAAAGCCTTTAGAAAGGTCAAAGTTAAAGTTTTTCTCTAGTTGCTCATATTTACCTGGGCTAAAATCACGTGGGCTGTCTGCACCTAACGACGCATTAACCGTGTCGTAAATAAAGTAGCGAGATTCGTTTAGACCCACCGTACCACTTAAATCGTAAAATGCATCTTTAAGGAAACCACCCGTAAACATACCCTTTGTACCAATAGTTAAAGAGGTATCGGTAATGTTGCCACCAAAGTTAGGTGTAAAACCGCCAGGAATGGTTTCGTTAAATGCAAAACAATCAGGATTATTAGCAACACCGCTAATGTAGTCTGGGTTATCTAGTACGTTGTCATCAATTGCGATAGTTGGACAGTTACCGCTCATGTCTTCTGTTAAATCGGCAACAAGCAGTGTTTCACCGCCATCGTTTGAGTATACACCTGGGCGAGTGTGCGGGTTACGGTAGTAAAAACCACCACGTACATCACGCTCAGAGTAGTTACCAAACATATAAAATTCTGAGTCGTTTGTTAGTTCTAAACCAAAGTTACCAAAAATTGAAATGTCGTCATCAACCTCTGGGGCACCCCAAACTTGCGCAAGCGAAGATACTTCTGGTACACCTGCAGCAGAAAGTGCAGCTGCATCAGGACGTTGCTCTGAGCGACTTGTTGCATCTGCTGTTTTATATTGAAAACTTAAGTTAGCAAAACCGTTGTCAGTAAATGGTAAGCCTACGTTACCCGATATCTGTGTTGTATCACCGTCGCCTTCGTAGTATTGACCATGGCGTACTTCAAATTTACCGCCTTCAGAGGCATCTTTAAGTTGGAAGTTCATTACACCGGCGATTGCATCAGAACCATATTGTGCTGCTGCGCCATCACGTAGTACTTCTACTTGCTTAAGTGCAATGCTAGGAATAACTGAAATATCAGCGCCTTGTGCACCATCGTTAATACCACCACCTAAAAATGCAATAACAGAAGCACGGTGACGGCGTTTACCGTTTAAAAGGATTAATGTGCTGTCTGAAGGTAAGCCACGTAAGTTAGCTGGGCGTACTAGTGATGCAGCATCACTGATTGGGTTTTGGTGAACATTAAAAGAAGGAACAGAGCCTTTAAGTAGCTCTAGCATGTCTGTGTTACCAGACTTTTCTAGCTCTTCACCGCCAATAATATCAATAGGAACCGGTGAATCACCAATAGAGCGTGGCGCTGAGCGAGTACCCACTACGGCAATTTTTTCAACGTTTTTATTAACTTTAGTTTCACTTTCTTCTGCTGCAACAGCAGAACCTGAAATAAACAAACCTGCGGTGGTTGTTGTTGCTAATGCAAATTTAATTGCTTGATTTAGCGCGTTGCTTTTAAGTTTCATTCTAATTTTCCCCAGTTAGAATATATTTTGTACGTAATGCAGTAATTAACATTACTTATTTATAATTTTGGACGTATTCACATGGGGATAAAGAGTCAACCTACTCGACTTCTTAAAGCTAAAAGCCCACCTCATGTGAAGTCCTATGTACAGACTATACATAAAAAACTTTCAGGGCAATTAATAATTAACTCTTTAATAACAAAAAGTTCAAAATAAAATATATTTGCAACAATGGTGCAGTGTGTAACTAATTTGAACTAATAAAGTGCGGTTTTATCGCTTTTTCGAAGATTTAATGCGCGAAGTGGGTGAGTGGATGTTATCAACTTGTTTCTATTGGTGAGGCAGGTGGTGTGTTTTGCGCTTGCCAGTCACGATATTTTTGTCTGTATTCGTCCCACACACAAGGGCTACAGCTACCACCGCCGCAGCATTCATCAGGCTGTGGTTTTTGGGGTTTGAGGAGTACTATTATTTGTTTGTTTTGCATAAAAATGAGCTTTTGAGCACTGTTATGGTGCAAAAGAGTAAAGTATAGGACGTATTAAGTAAATTATTCTTGTGTAAAACCCTTTATGTGTGAAAATAAAGGTATGCGATTATATAAAGTTATTCACCGTGCGCCTTGGCGGGTAGTTAAAATTAGTAAAAAGCGCCAACAGCTTCGCTTTCGTCGTGCAATGGTGGCGCTAAAAATTGCTCTTGCGCAAGAAAGGCAAGAAACCATAGAAATGCTCACCATTTATAGGCGTTACACGCAAGGGCAAACCAGCAAAGAAGAGTTAAAGCGTGCTAATGAGCAGTTTGTAGATATTTTAAAAGGGCTTGGCTTAGGTGTATTTGCCGTACTGCCGTTTGCCCCTATTACTATTCCATTGGTTGTAAAGCTAGGCAGAATGGTAGGTGTAGATGTATTGCCTAGCTCGTTTAACATTAATAAACCAGTTAAAGAGCTAGACGCCGAAATAGTTAAAGAGGATTTAAAACAACACACTAAAGCGCCAAATAAAGAATAAATCTGGCTAAAATTAGCTATACCTTTTAGCCGGTCTTATTGGTATGCTTTGAGCTACCATTTTTTATTATATGAGCTTTTCAATGAGTGCATTACTTCGTCATACTTCTTCTGGTATTCCTTTATCTTTTATTCTTAAAAACGAGTTAACTGACTGGCAATCACAACAACCGGCTTTTATCCAAACATGGTTAACAAATAGCGGCTTTGAAAAGCAAGGTTTAGCGCTTGTGCCTGACGCCCAAACCGGTGAGCTAAGCCACGTTTATTGTTTATTACAAAACCAAAATGATTTTTGGGCCGCAGGCGAGCTTGCCAATAAATTACCGCTGGGCACGTATCAAATTCAAGGCGATGATGCCTTTATAGAGCAAGTCGCGCTTGGTTTTGTGTTAGGCGGCTATGAATTTAGTGAATATAAAGAAAAACCAACGGCCAAAGCACAATTAGCCATTGCCGATGAAGCGCTGTATCAGCGTATTAAGCAACAAGCCGATGCCATTTATTTAGCGCGTGATTTAGTAAACACACCTGCGGTAGATATGATGCCGCAGCATTTATCGCAAGTAATGGAAGATTTAGCCAATAATTACAACGGCGAATTTACCCAGTGGATTGGCGATGAGCTACTTGAGCAAAATTACCCAACAATACACATGGTCGGACGCGCGAGCGAAAACAAACCGCGTTTACTTGATTTAAAATGGGGCGATGAAAACGCACCACTTATTACCTTAGTCGGTAAAGGGGTATGTTTTGACTCTGGCGGGCTTGATTTAAAACCAAGCTCGGGCATGCGTAACATGAAAAAAGACATGGGCGGGGCAGCGCACGTTATTGCTTTAGCGCAGCTAATTATGGCGGCTAATTTACCAATTAGACTGCGCGTTTTAGTGCCTGCGGTTGAAAACGCGGTATCACGAAATGCATTTCGCCCAGGTGATGTTATTAAAACGCGTAAAGGCATTATGGTTGAAATAGACAATACCGATGCAGAAGGGCGTTTAGTATTGTGTGATGCGCTTAGCGAAGCACAAAACGATAACCCTGAGCTAATTATTGACTTTGCGACCCTTACTGGTGCTTGTCGTGTTGCTTTAGGTACTGAGCTGCCGGGCTTTTTCTCAACAGAGCGCGATGTAGCAAATGGTATTATTGATGCCGGTATGGATGTAAGCGACCCAGTATGGCAATTGCCTTTATTTGATCAGTACAAAAGCTTTTTAAAGAGCGATGTAGCCGATATGGCAAACTGTGCCAGCACACCATTTGGTGGTGCAATTACCGCGGCGCTTTATTTAAAAGAGTTTGTAGAGCCAACCACACCCTGGGTACATTTTGATGTAATGGCGTGGAATTTACGTGCATTACCTGGTCGCCCAACTGGCGGCGAAGCGTTAGGTATTCGTGCGGTATTTAATTACTTGCAAAGCCGCTTTAAATAAACCTTGTTATACGAGGGTTATACCTCGTATAACTCAAGCGGTAAGTTATCTGGATCGGCAAAAAAGGTGAATTTTTTGCCGGTTATTTCATCCACTCTTATCTCTTCCACTATTATATTTTGTGACTCTAAATACTGCTTAGCTTGGGCAACGTTTTTAACTTTAAATGCTAAATGCCTCAAGCCTTGCGCTTCTGGGTAGCTTGGTCTTGCAGGTGCTCCATCAAACGAAAATAACTCTATTTGGCTGCCATCAGGCATCGCTAAATCTAATTTATACGAATTACGCGCGGCCCTAAAATGCTCGTTAATAACTTTAAGTTTAAGTACGTTACTATAAAAGTGCTTAGAGCGGGCGTAGTCACTGCAAATAATAGCAGCATGATGAATGCCTAATAGTGCCATGTAGTTAGCTCCATGTAATTAGCTCCATGAGTTTGTTCTCCTAAAAACAAAAACGCACTAAAAAGTGCGTTTAATTTTTAAAGCACATAAAAACGTTTAGCTAGGCTCAGCGTCTTTGCAGGCTTTAACTGCGGGGGCTACAAGCTCAAGGCCTGTTAGCTCACACGGTGGCAATGTTGCATCACTTACTTTAATCGGCGTAACACGCTCGCCCCATTTTATATAGCTTGCTGCCCACGTTAAACCTGCGCCAAACGCTGCCGACATAATATTTGAATGCGGCTTAATTAAGCCTTGCTCTACGGCTTCACATAACGCAATAGCAATCGTTGCGGCTGAGGTATTACCGTAGTCAGCAATGTTTACCATTACTTTTTCATCCGGCACTTTTAAACGATGCTGAATTGCTTGAATAATACGTAAATTAGCTTGATGTGGCACTAATACGTTTATGTCATCAAGGCTTAGGTTGGCTTGCGTTAATACATCATCACACGCTTCGCTCATACCTTTAACGGCACGTTTGAAAATTTCACGGCCTTCAAATAATAAGTCTGATGGGCCTATTGGATCATATTTATTTAAATCACTACCAAAGTTGGTGATATGCAAAATATCTCTGTCTTCGCTGTCGCAACCGGTTTTAGTACCTAGCAGGCCTGCTGGTGTGTCTGCGGCTTCTAGT
>NZ_AUTO01000325.1:0-31188 GCF_000498055.1 Pseudoalteromonas sp. TB51 | reverse complement strand
TGGCTTGTTTAGTTTAGAGAACAGTAAAGCACTGAGTGCCATAACAAAGCCTAAAATAGGGAAGGTCATTGTCCATGGGCGCTCGCTGTAATTATTAAGCCACGCACCTTGCGCTGTGCTTACAACTTTTGCCAACGGATCTGCATGGCTTTGCGTATCAGGCATAGAAACAATTTGGTAGCCATTTATGTTTGCTACCCAAAAACCCGCAGCCGCAAACAGTACAATAAATACCACTAATGCGTAGCGGCCATATTGCGCTGAGCGCTCTGCAACGGCATCTGCTGTACGCAGTTGTAGCCACATGCCAGCATGGGCAATTAACATGGTGATACTAATTAAACCTGCCAGTAGGCCAAATGGGTTGAGTAAGCCAAAAAACGAGCCTTGGTAACTTACACGCAGTAAGTTATCAATGTTAAACGGTACACCTAAAAATAAGTTACCAAATGCCACACCAAATACTAAAGCCGGAATGGCGCTGCCTGCAAACAAACCCCAATCCCAGTTATTACGCCAGCGTTTAGAGTCTATTTTTGAGCGGTAATCAAAACCTAAAGGTCTAAAAAATAGCGCAAACAATACCAGCATCATGGCAAAGTAAAAGCCCGAAAATGCAGCGGCATACACCATAGGCCACGCTGCAAATAAAGCGCCGCCAGCGGTAATAAACCATACTTGATTACCGTCCCAGTGGGCGCCAATGGTGTTTATTACCGTGCGGCGCTCTGAGTCTGTTTTACCAACTAGGCGAAGCAGCATCGCTACGCCCATATCCATGCCATCGGTAATTGCAAAGCCTATTAGCAGTACGCCTATGAGCAACCACCACAGCATTTTTAATGTTTCATAATCAAAAATCATAATTGCTCTCCTGCGTCTTTATCTGCTTTGTTTGGTAACTCAAAGTGATACTTACCTGTATGTAACGAGCTTGGGCCTTGTTTAATAAAGCGCACCATTAACCAACCTTCTACAATGGCAAGGCCAGTGTAAAAAATAATAAACCCAGTTAAGCTAATTAAAATATCGTTTACCGTCAGTGACGAGGTGGCTAAAAAGGTCGGTAATATTTCTGATATAGCCCAAGGCTGGCGACCATATTCGGCAACGATCCAACCAAATTCTATTGCAATCCATGGTAGTGGAATACTTAATACTGCAGCCCACAGTAGCCAACGTTTTTGCTCAATAATACGGTGTGCGTTGTAATAAAATGCCAATACAAATACGGCCAGCATAACTACACCACAGGCCACCATAATCCTAAATGACCAAAACATAGGCCCCACTTTAGGGAACGAGTCTTTAACTGCCATTTGAATGTGCTCTTCTGTGGCATCTACCACATTGGGGGTATAGCGTTTTAGAAGCAAGCCATAACCTAAATCGGCTTTAAGAGAGTCAAATTTAGCTATGTTTTCTTCGCTGTCATCGCCATTTCTTAGTTTTTGGAGGTATTCGTACGCTATCACCCCGTTACGAATGCGTACCTCGTGTTTTTTCTCTAAATCAGAAATACCAATAACTTGCTCATCTAAAGAGCGGGTAGCAATAATACCCAGTGCGTAAGGTATTTTTACTGCTGCATGAGTTACCTGCTCATCTGAGTCAGGAAAACCAAGCGCGGTAAACGCAGCAGGTGCTTCTTCGGTGTGCCACTCAGCTTCTATTGTTGCTAGTTTTACTTTTTGAACTTCGCCTACCTCGTAGCCTGATTCGTCACCTAATAAAATGACACACAGTATAGATGCTAAACCAAAGCCCGATGCCACCGAGAACGAGCGCTTAGCAAAGGCTAAATCGCGACCTTTCAATATGTACCAACTACTAATGCCCAGTACAAACATAGAAGCGGCTACGTAACCNCCTGCCGATACCGTATGAATAAACTTAACCTGCGCCACAGGGTTAAATACAAGCTCTGCAAAGCTGGTCATTTCCATGCGCATGGTTTGATAGTTAAACTCTGCCCCTACCGGATTTTGCATCCACCCGTTAGCAATTAATATCCACAGCGCCGACATATTAGTACCTAGCGCCATTAAAAATGTAGCGCCCAAATGTTGGCGTTTAGTTAACCTATCCCAGCCTAAAAAGAACATGCCCACAAAGGTCGATTCTAAAAAGAATGCCATTAAGCCTTCAATAGCGAGCGGGGCGCCAAATACATCGCCTACGTAATGCGAGTAATAAGACCAGTTAGTACCAAACTCAAACTCCATGGTCAGGCCCGTTGCCACCCCAATAGCAAAGTTAATACCAAATAACTTTCCCCAAAATTTAGTCATATCACGATAAATTTCGCGACCGGTCATAACATAAACCGATTCCATAATAACTAAAATCCAGGTCATACCTATGGTTAAAGGCACGAATAAGAAATGGAAGAGTGCGGTAACAGCAAACTGCAATCGCGATAGATCCACAAAGGTTTCATCTATCATTTTTGGCTCCTTGAGGGTGACGGGTTAACAAGGCAATTAATAATTGGCAAAGTTAAAATTAATGAACTTTCAGTAATTACTGAAAGTTTGGAATATTATTTACGTTTGCACAATTTTTGTCAATAAACATATTAGAAAAAGTTAATATATATTCACCATGCTACATCAGTATGAAATACAAACAATCGTTTGGTACTAAATTAGTTACAAATAATCGTTAATTTAAAGCGTTTAACCAAACATTAAAACACGGTAAACTAACCGCTATGAACGCCTGATAAATAAAGTCGAATGAATAAAGAGAAAAAACAACTACGTATTGGTATTGTGGCAGGTGAGCTGTCGGGCGATATTTTAGGCGAAGGCTTAATTAAAGCACTTAAAACGCACTTTCCAGATGCCATATTTGAAGGCATTGCAGGGCCAAAAATGCAGGCGCAAGGCTGTAAAACGCTTTACGACATGGACGAGCTCTCGGTAATGGGGCTGGTTGAAGTATTAGGGCGTTTACCGCGTTTACTTAAAATACGTAAGCAGCTGGTGCAGCACTTTAAAGATAACCCACCCGATGTATTTATTGGTATTGATGCGCCCGATTTTAACCTACGGGTAGAAAAGCCTTTAAAAGATGCCGGTATTAAAACCATTCAATACGTAAGCCCGTCGGTTTGGGCATGGCGCGAAAAACGCATTCATACCATTAGTGCTGCCACAAATTTAGTGCTTGCTTTGCTGCCGTTTGAAAAAGAATTTTACGATAAGCACCAAGTACCGTGTACATTTGTAGGGCACACCTTAGCTGACGATATAGCGCTTGAGCACGACGATAGCCAAGCCCGCCAAGAACTTGGCCTAAATACCGACGACAAAGTACTGGCTTTACTGCCAGGTAGCCGTGGCTCAGAAGTAGGCTTACTCAGCGAAACCTATATAAAAACAGCTGCACAGTTACAAGCGCAAAACCCAGATCTTAAAATAGTGGTGCCGCTGGTTAACGAAAAACGCAAAGCGCAATTTAGTGAAATTTTAAATGCCACTGCGCCAAATTTAAATGTAAACCTACTCGATGGTCAGTCAAAACTAGCCATGCAAGCAGCCGATGCCATTTTACTTGCATCAGGCACAGCAACACTCGAAGGCATGCTGTATAAAAAGCCTATGGTGGTGGGTTATAAAATTAAGCCAATGAGTTATTGGATTTTTAAAACCTTGTTTACCTTTAACATTAAATATTTTTCACTGCCAAACTTATTAGCCGATGAAGAACTAGTGCCGGAGTTTTTACAAAGTGAATGTAACGTGGCTAATTTAACGGGCGCACTTACGCCTATGCTAAATACCGATAATAAAGAACTAAAAGCACGTTTTTTAGCCATCCACGAAAAAATTAGATTAAATGCCAGCAAACAAGCAGCCAAGGCTGTGGCGGAGTTAATAAATGCAAATTGAACGACCCAACGTAACCTTAATTGCCGGTGTAGATGAAGTAGGGCGTGGCCCGCTTGTCGGCGATGTTGTTACCGCTGCGGTAATACTTGACCCAGCTAATCCTATTGCAGGTTTAACTGATTCTAAAAAGCTAACCGACAAAAAGCGCCAAGCACTGGCTATAGAAATAAAACAAAAAGCGCTGTGTTATGCCATTGGTCGTTGTAGCCCATCAGAAATTGACGAGTTAAACATTTTGCATGCAACTATGCTTGCAATGACACGTGCAGTTGAGGGGTTAAGTACGCAACCAGAGTTTGTATTTGTAGATGGTAACCGCTTACCTAAATTAGCTATGCCGGCTCAAGCAGTTGTTAAAGGCGACAGTTTAGTGGCTGAAANCAGCCTCTATTTTAGCCAAAGTAGCGCGTGATGATGAAATGCTTGAGCTTGATACACGCTACCCGCAATACGGGTTCGCAGGGCACAAAGGGTACCCAACTAAAGCACATTTTGCAGCGCTTGAGCAATACGGCGCTATTGATGAGCACCGTAAAAGCTTTAAGCCGGTACAACGTGTGCTAATGCAAGCAAAGGGCGAGGCATAAATAATGGCTGCTCCAGATTTTGTACATTTACGGGTTCACTCAGACTTTTCAATGGTCGATGGCTTAGCTAAAACCAAGCCTATTGTTGCTAAAGCGCAAGAGCTTGAAATGCCAGCGCTGGCAATTACCGATCAAATGAACTTTTGTGGTTTAGTGCGTTTTTATGGCGCAACCCACAGTGCTGGTATTAAACCCATAGTGGGAGCCGATTTTTGGCTGCGCTGCCCAGAGTTTCCAGATGAGCCAAGCCGTATTACGTTGCTAGCTAATAACAACGACGGTTATAAAAATATTACCTTATTAATATCTGAAGCTTACCAACGCGGGCATATATTTCATCGCCCAGTGATTGACCGAGAATGGCTAGTTAAGCACAAAGAAGGGCTTATTATTCTCTCAGGCGCAAAAGATGGTGACTTAGGTAAGGCCTTATTAAAAAATAACCCAGGCGTTATTGAATCTGTAGTGAGCTTTTATAAGCAGCATTTTAGCGATCATTACTATTTAGAGCTTATTCGCACCGACCGTCCGCTTGAAGAAGACTACCTGCATATGGCAGTAGAGCTTGCAGCAAAAGAGCAGCTGCCCGTTGTTGCCACAAACGAAGTGGTTTTTTTAAAGCCCGAAAATTTTGAAGCGCACGAAATTCGTGTGGCTATTTTTGACGGTTACACCCTTGATGATAAACGCCGCCCTAAACGATTCTCACAAGAGCAATACCTAAAAACGCCTGAGCAAATGGCCGAGCTATTTAGCGATATTCCTGAAGCGCTGCAAAATACGGTAGAAATAGCCAAACGCTGTAACGTAACGGTGCAACTAGGCACTTACTTTTTGCCTGATTACCCAACAGGCTCGTTAAAAATTGAAGACTTTTTAGTTAAGGTTTCAGAAGATGGCCTTGAAGAGCGCCTGCAGTTTTTATTCCCCGATGAACAAGAGCGACAAGAAAAACGAGGCGAATACGACGAGCGCTTAAAAGTAGAACTTGGTGTAATTAACCAAATGGGTTTTCCAGGCTACTTCTTAATCGTAATGGAGTTTATTCAGTGGAGTAAAGATAACAATATTCCAGTGGGGCCAGGGCGTGGTTCGGGTGCGGGTTCATTAGTGGCGTATGCCCTAAAAATTACCGACCTTGATCCGCTTGAATTTGACCTACTCTTTGAGCGATTCCTAAACCCTGAACGTGTATCAATGCCCGATTTCGATGTCGATTTTTGTATGGACAGGCGTGATGAGGTAATTGACCATGTATCGGCATTGTATGGGCGGGACGCGGTATCACAAATTATTACCTTTGGTACCATGGCTGCAAAAGCGGTAATACGCGATGTAGGGCGTGTACTTGGCCACCCTTATGGTTTTGTTGATCGTATTTCTAAGCTGATCCCAGGGGATCCCGGCATGACGCTTGCCAAAGCGTTTGAAGTAGAGCCGCGTTTACAAGAAGCCTACGATGGCGACTCAGAGGTAAAAGATTTAATCGATATGTGTCGCATCCTAGAAGGGTGTACACGTAATGCCGGTAAACACGCCGGTGGTGTTGTAATATCGCCGACAACCATTACCGACTTTGCTGCACTTTATTGCGATGACGAAGGTAAGTTTCCGGTAACACAGTTTGATAAAAACGACGTAGAAACCGCAGGCCTAGTTAAGTTCGATTTCTTGGGCTTACGTACCTTGACCATTTTGCAGTGGGCTGTGGATATGACCAACGAGCGCATGAAGCGCGAAGGCAAAGCGCCCGTTGATATAAATACCATTCCACTGGATGATAAAAAAAGTATAGAGCTATTACTGCGCGCCGAAACAACCGCGGTATTCCAGCTAGAATCGCGCGGCATGAAAGACCTCGTACGCCGATTAAAGCCCGATTGCTTTGAAGATATGATTGCATTGGTAGCCTTGTTCCGCCCAGGCCCACTGCAATCAGGCATGGTAGATAACTTCATCGACCGTAAGCTTGGCCGAGAAGAAATTTCATACCCAGATGCCCAATACCAACACGAAAGCTTAAAGCCCATACTTGAGCCTACTTACGGCATTATTTTGTACCAAGAACAAGTAATGCAAATTGCCCAAGTACTAGCAGGCTATACGCTTGGTGGCGCCGACATGCTACGTCGTGCAATGGGTAAGAAAAAACCCGAAGAAATGGCCAAGCAGCGTTCAACCTTTGAAGAAGGCGCACGCAATAATGGTATAGACGGCGAACTGGCAATTAAAATTTTCGACCTGGTAGAAAAATTCGCAGGTTATGGTTTTAATAAATCTCACTCGGCAGCGTATGCACTGGTTTCGTACCAAACGCTGTGGATGAAAACGCACCATCCGGCAGAATTTATGGCTGCGGNGCGGTAATGTCGGCCGATATGGATAACACCGACAAAATAGTAATCTTGGTGGATGAATGTGAAAACATGAAGCTCACCTTATTACCCCCTGATGTAAACGCCGGAGAATTTAAGTTTACGGTAAACCTGCAAGGTGAAATTGTTTACGGTATTGGTGCTATTAAAGGTGTAGGTGAAGCGCCGGTAGAGGCCATTTTAGAAGCGCGCGCAAAAGGCGGCCCATTTAAAGATTTATTTGATTTTTGTGCCCGTGTAGATTTAAAACGCTTAAATAAACGTGTAACCGAAAAATTAATTTACGCCGGTGCACTTGATCAACTCGGGCCAGAGAAAACCCAAGCAGGGCGTGCAACATTACTGGCAAGTTTAAAAGATGCCATGCGCGCTGCCGATCAGCACAACAAAGCTGAGCAACTTGGGCAAAGCGATTTATTTGGCTTACTGGCCACCGAGCCTGATGAAGTTGAGCAAGCCTTTATTAAAGCCACGCCGCTTACCGATAACCAATGGCTTGATGGCGAAAAAGACACGCTAGGCCTTTATTTAACAGGGCATCCGATAAATCAGTATCGCCGCGAACTTAGACATTACACCAGCGGCAAGCTGGTGGATTTACAGCCAACAAATCGTGATGTACTCTCTACGGCGGCGGGTTTAGTTATTTCAGCGCGGACCTTAATTAATAAAAAAGGAAATCGTTGGGGCTTAATAACTTTAGATGACAAGAGCGCCCGTATTGATGTACGCTTGTTTCCTGAACAGTTCGAAATGTACCAAGAAATGCTTCAAGTAAACAATATCTTGGTAATATCTGGACAGGTCAGCTTTGATAACTTCTCCGGTGGCATTACAATGACCGCCAGAGAAATAAACACCATTGCTCAAGCGCGTGAAAAACGCATTAAAGCGATTAAAATGACGCTGAACATGGTGCAAATCGAGGCAGGTTTCTTCGATAAATTACAAAAAGTACTCGAACCTTATAAAATGGGAACGTGTCCGATCAAGGTTTATTACCAGCGCCCCGATGCGTTGGCTCAATTAACCCTAGGGATCGAATGGTGTGTTACGCCGAGCGACGACTTAATTCATAAGTTATCACTCATGGCGGCACAAGATGTAGAACTAGAATTTAACTGATTAGGTAGTTTAGAGCATGAGCCTCAATTATCTTGATTTTGAGCTTCCGATTGCAGAATTAGAAGCAAAAATTGAAGAATTACAAAGCATAAGCCGCGCTGGCGAATTAGACCTTGAGTTAGAAGAGGAAGTCAGCAAATTAAAAGAAAAAAGCGCTAAGCAAAAAGAGGAAATATTCTCAAATTTAGGCGCTTGGCAAGTATCGCAGTTAGCGCGTCATCCGTTGCGTCCTTACACTCGAGATTATATCGAGCGCATTTTCACGGAATTTGACGAGTTTGCAGGCGATCGTACTTTTGCTAACGATCCGGCTATTTTAGGCGGTGTTGCACGTTTAGATGGCGAACCAGTAATGGTGATTGGTCAGCAAAAAGGGCGCGATACAGCTGAAAAAATTAAACGTAACTTTGGTATGCCAAAACCAGAAGGCTACCGCAAAGCGCTACGTTTAATGGAAATGGCCGAGCGTTTTAAAATGCCAATTATGACCTTTATCGACACCCCAGGGGCATACCCAGGTGTGGGCGCTGAAGAGCGCGGTCAGTCTGAGGCAATTGCACGTAACCTAAAAGTAATGGCGGCACTTAAAGTACCCACAATTTGTACGGTTATTGGCGAAGGCGGCTCTGGTGGTGCATTAGCCATTGGTGTTGGCGACAGAGTGAACATGTTGCAATACAGCACGTACTCAGTAATTTCGCCAGAAGGCTGTGCTTCAATTTTATGGAAAAGCGCCGATAAAGCACCACTTGCCGCAGAGGCAATGGGTGTAACAGCAGAGCGCGTTAAAGAGCTTGATTTAATTAATAACTTAGTTGAAGAGCCTTTAGGCGGCGCACACCGCAATTACGATGCAATGGCACGTAACTTAAAAACACGTTTAAAACGTGACCTTGCTGACTTACAAGCGCTATCGCTTGAAGATATGCTTGATCAACGTTACAAACGTTTAATGTCGTTTGGTTACTGCTAATTAGCTAACCAACGCATTTATTGTTAAAAAAGGCCGCTTATGCGGCTTTTTTGTTTTAAAATACTGCAAACATTAAATTTATAGCGTATCCATGCAAGCATCACCTATTTATCAGCACGTTAAACACGCCCTTGAGCACTTTTTTAAGCACCAGCAGTATAACTTTACGGTGGCGCTTTCGGGTGGCGTGGATTCGGTGGTATTGCTTCATATAATGCACTTATTAAAACAAGCGCAACCAAAGCTAAACGTAAACGCGATTTATGTTAATCATGGTTTAAGCCAATACGCGAATGACTGGCAGCGCTTTTGCCAAAACTTGTGCGCTGAGCTAAATGTACCGTTTAATGCCGCGCAGGTAACAATAAACCCAAAAACACGAACAAGCCTTGAAGCGCAGGCACGTGAGGCGCGTTACAAAGCACTTGATGAGCTAAGCCCCGCGGGCAGTGTTATTTTGTTGGGTCAGCATTTAAACGATCAAATAGAAACGTTTTTACTGCGGTTAAAGCGCGGCTCTGGCTTAAAAGGGTTAGGCGCAATGCAAAAAATGCGTGAATTACAAAGCGGGCGAATATGCTACAGGCCGCTTTTAAACATAACGCGCAGTGATATAGAGCACTTTGCCACAGAGTTTAATATTACGCACATAACTGATGACTCAAATACCGATGAGCGTTTTGATCGTAACTTTTTACGTGCACGTGTAGTGCCTTTACTTGCAAAGCGTTTTAAAGGTTTTGAGCACTGTGCTGGGCGCAGCATTGAGTTACTACAGCAACAACAGGCGCTACTTGATGAGTACACTGAACTTGATTTAAAACAAAGCGTAAACGCCCATCAAGCACTGAGCGTTAGCCAACTAACCACCTACAGCGACGTGCGCATAACCAATGTGGTTCGTGCATGGCTTAGCTTATTTACTCAAGTAATGCCTTCACAAAAGCAACTTTTGCAAATAATTAACCAAGCCATAAATGCGCAGGCAGATGCGCAAATGCAAGTTGATTTAAGCGAGGGGCAAATACGACGCCATCAAGGGTATTTGTATTTTGTTACACCACACACATTATTAGCCGATGAAGCGCTAACGAGCAATGAGCTTGCGCTTAATGATGGGCGCGTATTAATAAAGCAACAAGGTAAAGGCCTACGTGCCCCACTGCTAAACGAGCAAGTCACCGTGCGCTTTAATTGTAATAGTGCGCGTATAAAGCCGTTAAAAAAGCCAGGCAGCAATACGCTTAAACACTGGTTTAAAGATGCAAAAGTAGCCCCGTGGTTAAGGGAGCGCGTGCCTTTAATCTTTTATAACGACGAGCTTGTGCAAGTTGTTGGTTATTTTGTAAGTGAAAAACACCAAGACGAAAACGGCATTTTTTGGGAGTGTAAATAAATGAAAGATCAACCACATGTAGGCTTATCGCTAGTTAGCAAAGCGCCAATGGGTATGTTAATAACTGCGTTAGTTGCTGTTATAGCCAATGTATTACTAGAGCTTAATATTATTACATTAGGATATGCCGTTGTGGGCGGGGTGGTATCGGCGGTATTACTACTTGCCTACTGGTTAGGTAAAGGCGGGTTATTTTTTATTTTAGGCGTAAGTTTACCATTGGTTTTAGTGTTATTTACCCCGCTTGCAAGCATAACAGCATTGCTTAATTTAGTGAGCGGCTTCTTTTTTGGCTTTTGTACAGCCTTGTTTGTTTATAAATTACTGGCTAATAAATAATTAATTTGTAATAAAAAAGCTTAGCGGGGGAAGCTAAGCTTTTATGAATAATAGAGTTATATAAATACTAATATGCTTTTGCACAGTTGCGCCCAGAGGCTTTTGCCTTATATAAGCCTTTATCGGCTCTAGCAAATATTGCTGTTTCGCAATCTTGGCTATTGGCTAGGGTAAAGCCAATGCTGGTGGTTACTTTGTATTTAGACATTAAACTTGAGTTTCTGACTAAGTGCATAATGCGCTCAGCAACCACTTTGTTCGTTGTAAACTCGGGGTCTTCAATAATCAGCGAAAACTCATCGCCACCAAATCTAAATACAGAGTCGGTGCCGCGTATACTGCTGCAAAGTACCTGCGAAAATTCTTTTAAAACATCGTCACCTACTTTATGACCATAGTTGTCGTTTACTTGCTTAAAGTTATCTAAATCAAGCAGCATTAAACTAAAAGGGCGCTGGTAACGGCGGCAGTTTTCGAGCTTTTGCGATAACATGTCATTAAATTGGCTACGGTTATTTAACCCAGTGAGCGCATCTTTTGTGGCAAGTTTTAACACTCGGCTGTACATCATTGCGTTACGCAGTGGGTACACAAGGGCGCTGTGAAGGGCACGTAATTTGTTTTCAATCGCTTTACTAATAGGGTATTGGCTAAAGTAAATTAGCTGTCCTAAGTGCTCGCGACCAATAGCTAAATCGTAAGAATACGGGCTAGTGTTCGTGTTGCTATCTGAGGTTTGTGCAGTGCCGAGCGTTGATTGAAACTGCAGCCCTGAAAAGTTAAGTAGTTGTTTGGCAAATTTTGCATAAATAGCCAATACATCTTCTATTACTAGGCTTCTTTGTAGCTCGGTAACTAAGTCGTGCGTTGCCGCTGTTTCGTTTGTGTGTGTTTGCTCTGCCGAAAACGGCAAAAAATCGCCGCGCCCAGACACGCGTTGTGTCAAAATATGGACATTTTCCATTAAAATCTTCCCCCAGGGTGTTACTTTGCAATAACTAAGCTATTTTTATGCCATATTTTAAAATTGCTTGATAAACATATGGTTGCTATATTTAAAGTTCATTCCGTAGTTTAATTGACGCTGGAGGCCGAATTTGCAAAGTATAAACGCTCAAATTTTTGGCTTGTTAGTGGCGGNGCTTGCGCAATCTCACGAAATAGAGTTTATTGCTGAGCTGGGCATCGTATTTTTATTGTTTAGTTTAGGGCTCGAGTTTTCTATATCGCGGCTAATGGCCATGCGCAATATTGTGTTTGGACTGGGCTCGTTACAAGTTGGTGTTACCAGCTTGCTCTTCATTATTATTTTATATTGCTTAAATTTTAGCTTACTCACTAGCTTTACCATTGGCACAATTATGGCGCTTTCTTCAACCGCGGTGGTGGTTAAGCTATTAAAAGAAACTGGCGAACTAAACCAGCGCCGTGGGCAACTGGCGGTGGGCGTATTACTGTTTCAAGATATTGCAGTTGTGCCCTTACTTATTATTTTGCCGCTGTTTGCCTCAAGCGATTCGCAAAGTATTAGTTGGGCGCTGGCATTTGCGCTTACAAAAGGCGCGTTTGTGTGCTTATTACTGTGGGCGATTGGTAAATGGGTGCTGCCTAAAGTATTTAAAGAAATAGCGCAGGTACGAACCGATGAGCTGTTTGTACTTACCACAATTTTGGTGGCGTTATTTGCCGGCTTTTTAACTTACATGTTTGGTTTATCAATGGCGCTTGGGGCATTTTTAGCCGGCATGATGCTAGGAGAGAGCCATTACCGCCATCAGCTAGAGGCTGATATTAGGCCATTTCGCGATATTTTAATGGGGCTGTTTTTTGTAACTGTGGGGATGCAGCTCGATATTTTATTTGTGCTTTCGCATGGTTTTGTAATTATTGGCGCGTTATTTGGCTTGTTAATATTAAAAATTACCGTGCTGGCATTAAGTGCCAGATTAATGCATGAGCGCAATCAAGACTCGCTAGCCTGCGGCGTTATGCTGTGGCAAATGGGAGAATTTGGGTTTGTGCTTATTGCTTTGGCAGGTCAGCATGAGTTGCTCAATTCAGAGCAAGCGTCGTTTTTAATTGCCTTAGGGGTGCTTTCGATGGCGCTAACCCCGTTTTTAATTGATAAAACCCCACTAATTTTAAAGCAATTAGGTATTTTAGATCACCCCAGTATGGCGAGGGAGAGCGAGCCTAAAAGTAGCACCTTATATAACGATCACGTGGTTATTTGTGGCTTTTCACGCGTAGGACAAACTATAGCGCGATTTTTAAAACCCGAAGCCATAGATTACGTTGCCATAGAAAGTAACCCTATTTTAGTACAAGAGGGCAAAGCTGCAGGTGAGCCAGTAATATTTGGCTATGTAAAACAAAAAGATATTTTAAAGTGCGCAGGGGTAGAGCGAGCACGCTTAGTGATAATTACCTTTACAGAGCTTGAGCATGCCCACGTGGTAATAGACGCTATAAAGCAACTTGCGCCCAACGTTAAAATACTAATAAGAACCCGCGACGACAGCCAATTAAACAACTTAAAAGAGTTGGGTGTTACTGAGGTGGTGCCTGAGTCGTTAGAGGCAAGCTTAATGTTGGTTTCGCATGTGTTGTCGATGTCGGGTGTACCGATGACACGTATTGTGCGCCGTGTTAGTAAAGAGCGCCGTAATCGCTACCCGCTTATGCAAAGTTTTTACGCCGGTTACTTTAAAGATAATGAAGAAACCTCCTCTGAGCGCTTAGAATATCTACACGTAGTCGCGTTGCCAGATCAAGCCTATGCGGTGGATAAAACAATAGACGAGCTTAACTTATCTAAACGCCGCGTGACTGTAAAAGCTTTGCGCCGAGAGGGGCAAGAAATAGACGACCCATCAACCAGCACCACATTGTGCGCAAACGATGTATTGGTATTGCAAGGTAAGCCTAGGCGGGTAGAGCGAGTAGAGCATTACCTACTCGATGGGCTTGAATAAAAAATGCATTTGATGTTTTTTACTGACATAGATGCAAGTTATTAAAATAACGCAAAGGTAGTTATCGAGCTCACTAAGCTTGCTCTGCGATTAAATAGCCCATAGAACAAGTTTTAATTAGCAAAAGCCAACATTAGCTAGTCGAGCTCTAAAAATTGGCGTATTTCGGGTAGTTTTTTCATGCCATCTTCATAGCCAATTTGAATTAGGTGCTGAGTGTAGCGTTTTTCAAACAATAAATAGCTGGTTAAACTCGATTGCGAGTGCTTTTTTACCCCAATTGTGCGTAGCAGCAACTTAATTGCCCACGGCATATCGCTGTAGTATTGCGCGGCAATATCGTTAAAGTTTTTTGATGGATTAATAATACAGGTTTCTATTTGTTTCAGCTCTTGGTGTTTGTCGCGCGCCGGAAGCAGCCCTAAGGTGCGATTTACACGCTCAAGGCGCTCAAGGTCGGCTTGCATGGTGTCGCTAAATACACTATCGAGTAAATGCCCAGCAACCGCAGAAAGCCCAGGGTAGTGGGGCGAGTAACCCGCCGGATGCGACTCTTTTGGTTGGTCTACCCCAATAATAAATATTTTTTCGGCCCCTAAATGAATAGACGGGCTAAGCGGTGAAAGCTGGTGAATAGAGCCATCGCCAAAATAGTGGTTAAATACATTAACACTTGGAAACACCATAGGAATGGCGCTTGATGCCATTAAATGCTCAACGTTAATGCGCATAGGGCGACCTTCGCGCTTGGCACGTTGCCAAGGTGTTTGAGTATTTGACTGAAAAAACGCAACAGAGTCACCGGTTGTATAGCTTGAAGCGGTAATAGAAATCGCTTCTAAATAATTGCGATGTAAATTACGTTCAATGCGGTGCAGGTCTAAAATTTCGTTTAATAAACCGCGCAAAGGGCGGTTATTCAGCAGACTGCCTGGCGGGTGGTTTATGTGCTCAGACTGAAAACTGGTTAAAATATTGCGCGCAATATGGCCAAACACACTTAAAAAGTCGCTTTTGTAGACCATAGACGTGGAAAAGTTTTTCCAAACAGACTCAAGTTTACGCACGGCCAAATGTGCACACGAGGCATAACAGGCCAAAGCTGCAGAATTAATCGCGCCTGCAGAAGTGCCGTTAATAATTCTAAATGGCAAAGGCGCGGTGCGGGGCATACTATGAGCAAGCGCTTTAAGCACGCCCACTTGATAAGCAGCGCGAGCGCCACCACCTGTAAGTAATAGGGCTATTTTAGGTTTATGTGGGTCAACTTGCTGGATTTTCATAGTGGTTTTTGAACTGCTTAACGTCTTTTCTTTATTTATCAACTTTAAGTCTTTAAGCTAGAAGAATCAAAGAATAACTGAGTTACTATGGCTCGTTGTTCTAATTAGTAAGTGTAGGTTTATGTTGTAAAGCCTATATTTAAAGTAATAGTGATTACCGATAGTGAATTTTTTCCACTCAGCGTACTCTGAGTAATATGCATTTAAATTTATGGAGTTTGTATGTCAGATAAACCAGAAGCGTCAGATGTTCAAAAACGTCCGCCTAAAAACAATTTTTTATTCGCCGTTATTATTTTAATTATTTTAGTGTGTGCCGCTGCGTTCGTCCTGCTATCGCCCACTGACGAGCCAGAAACTCGCACAGAGGTAGAGCAAACACCAAAAGAACAGCCAGTGATGGAGCTAAAGCCAGAAAACGACCCTGTGGTAGATGCGCCATCAGTTAAGCCTGAAAAGCCAGCTGAGCTAAGCGTGCCTGCTCAGCGCCCAGCTGAGCCAGAGCCGGTTGTAGAGCCATTACCAACGCTTGATGAAAGCGACACCGTAGTGGTTGCCAAAATGGATGAATACCTAAGCGACTCGGTAATGAGCCTAATGGTAACCGACGATGTAATTCGCCGTGGCGTCGTATTTATAGACAACATAGCCAAAGGCAAAATTGCTAAAAAGCATACGCCAGTGGTTAAACCCGAAGAAGAATTTAGCGTAAACGAAGGAGACATTTTAACAATTGACCCTAACAGCTACGAGCGCTATACACCGTATGTAAAAGTATTTACGAGCTTGAGCGCCGCCCAAGCTGTGCGTATGTACGAGCAGTACAAGCCATTAATCAACAACGCGTACAGTGAAATTGGTTACGGCGATGATGAATTTAATCAAACGCTAGAAGATGCTATTGAGTTATTACTTGATACACCGGAGCCAGAAGGCGAGTTACCGCTACTGCGAGACTCGGTTACTTATCAGTATGCGTTTTCTGAATGGGAGCAATTACCGGCTGCACAAAAACAGCTGTTACGTATGGGCCCAGAAAACATGAAAAAAGTAAAAGCAGCACTGCGTAAAATTAAAGCCGAGTTAGAGCGTAATTAATAGGCATTAAAGGCTGTTTTTAACCGCGATTGTATATGAAGTATGCAATCGCACTTTCTTTTTTGATTATCCCTTGAATAACACACCAAAAGTAGAGATAATCCTTCCCGCGCCAACCAAGGCCCTCAATGGTAGTCTTATTGGTCCTCTCGCAACACTAGCAGGCGAACCTGGTCAGGCCCGGAAGGGAGCAGCCNATGTGGCTGGTAAGACTGCCACCCAAATTCCTCATTTGGTGTTGTTTGAAGTATAAGTTGACATATTTGTACTAAAAGATGGCATAAATTGGAAGTATAAGGTGGCATAGTCTAGTATTTAACCAAACGGTTAGATGGTTGACTCACATGTACAGAAGAAAACTCAAACACTCTCGTGTTAAAAACCTCCATAAATTTGCTAGTCAAAAAAATAAATCTACCTGTTTAGTTGAATCCTCTTTAGAGTTTGATGCTTGTTTTCATTTTGAATTTTCACCATCAATAGCCGCATTTGAAGCACAGCCACTAGGTTACGAATATGAGTTTGATAACCGTACTTGCCGTTACACACCTGACTTTTTACTTACCCACACAGACGGCACGCAAAAATTTATAGAAGTAAAACCGCAAAGCAAAATTGCCGATGAAGACTTTCGTGCACGTTTTATTGAAAAGCAAGCTATCGCTAAGCAAGATGGACGTGATTTAATACTGGTTACTGATAAACAAATCCGTGTATACCCAACACTCAATAACTTAAAGCTTTTGCATCGCTACTCTGGTTTTCAGTCTTTAACAGAGCTGCAAGCATCGGTGCTAGAACTTGTTAAGCAATACGGCTCTATTAAAGTGGGACAGTTAGTTAGCTTTTTAAAAGTAACTGCCGGTGAGCTACTTGCTACGGTGCTACGCTTATTATCACTAGGGCAGTTATTTGCCGACTTAACTACAAATGAAATATCAATAGAAACAGCAATTTGGTCTAACAATGTTTAATGACGGGCTGTTTGAAGATGAATTTAACCAGCCATTACCAAAAGTAGAAACCAAACTACCTCAAAATTACGCCAAAGATTTACAAGCCCTTCCTGAAAAAATTAAAACTACAACATTTGTTAAGCTTAAATATATTCAATGGCTTGAGGCTAATATTCAAGGCGGTTGGACACAAAAAAACCTTGAGCCTTTATTAAAATTAATGCCTGAAGTTGAGGGAGAAAAAAAGCCCAGTTGGAGAACAGCAGCACGATGGTATAGCGCTTATACCAATGCGGATAAAAATATAATGGCGCTAATACCAAGCCATCAAAAAAAAGGTAACAGAGAGCGTGATACAGCAACCGATAAGTTTTTTGAAAAAGCACTTGAGCGTTACTTAGTAAAAGAAAAACCATCAGTGGCTTCTGCTTATAAGTATTATGCAGATTTAGTTATTATTGAAAACGACAGTGTTGTGGGCAGTGTTTTAAAGCCTTTAACATACAAAGCGTTTAAAAACAGAATAGATAACTTACCGCAATACGAAGTAATGATTGCTCGTTATGGTAAGCGCCTTGCTGATATTGCTTTTAATAAAGTAGAAGGGCATACACGGCCTACCCGAGTACTCGAAAAAGTTGAAATTGACCATACGCCACTTGATCTTATCTTATTAGATGATGAGCTGCATATTCCACTTGGCCGACCAACACTCACTATGTTAGTAGATGTGTATAGCCATTGTATTGTTGGCTATTACTTTAGTTTCAGTGAGCCTAGCTATGATGCAGTAAGGCGAGCAATGCTAAATGCGATGAAACCTAAAAGTGAAGTGGCAAAACTATACCCCGATACGATTAATGAGTGGAAGTGTGCTGGCAAAATTGAAACACTTGTTGTTGATAATGGCGCTGAATTTTGGAGTAACAGCCTTGAGCTTGCTTGTGAAGAAATAGGCATTAATACTCAATATAATCCTGTTGCAAAGCCGTGGTTAAAACCGTTTGTAGAACGCATGTTCGGCACAATAAATACTGAATTATTAGACCCTGTGCCTGGTAAAACCTTTTCTAACATTTTACAAAAGTATGAATACAATCCCAAAAAAGATGCAATTATGCGTTTTACGACCTTTATGCAGTTATTTCATAAATGGGTAGTAGACGTTTACCATCAAGATGCCGACAGCCGCTTTAAGTACATACCAAGCCAATTATGGGATCAAGGCTTTAATACGTTACCACCAACAATGCTGAGTGATGCTGATCTTCAACAATTGGATGTTGTGCTCAGTATTTCAAAGCATCGGGTGCTTCGTAAAGGTGGAATACGGCTAGAAAACTTAAGCTACGACAGTACTGAACTAGCCAACTATAGAAAGCAGTTTAGCCACAAAGTATCTCAAGAAGTTTTAATTAAATTAAACCCAGATGATATCTCTTATATCTACGTGTACCTTGATAAGCTAGAGCATTACATAAAAGTGCCATGCATAGATCCAAACGGTTACACCCAAAATTTAAGTTTGAATCAGCATAAAATAAATATACGTATTCATCGCGATTTTATTTCGGGCTCTATCGATAATGTAGGCTTAGCAAAAGCGCGTATGTTTATTCATAATAAAATTCAAAACGAGTTTGAAGAGTTAAAAAATGCGCCAAAAAACTCAAAGGTAAAAGGGGGTAAAGCGTTAGCTAAGCATCAAAATGTTAGTAGTGACTCACAAAAATCAATAGCTCAGAGCGAGCCAGTAGAACTCAAAAAGGTTACACCTAAAGAGCAAGTAACTGATAGCTGGGATGACTTTATCTCAGACCTAGATGGATTTTAATTATGCTGACCGATAAACAAAAAGAAAAGCTTAATGAATTTCGCGATGTATTTATTGAATACCCAATAATAACCACTGTATTTAACGACTTCGACAGATTAAGACTTGGTAAAGGGTTAGCGGGCGAAAAGCCCTGTATGCTGTTAAATGGCGATACAGGCACAGGTAAAACAGCACTAATAAAACAGTATAAAGAACGCTATTTACCGCAATTTATTAATGGAGTGATGAATCATCCTGTATTAGTAAGCCGCATACCCAGCAACCCAACACTAGAATCTACTTTAGCCGAACTTCTTAAAGACTTAGGGCAATTAGGCAGCACAGAGCGTAAGCTACGAATAAACGGCACTCGCTTAACGACATCATTAATAAAATGCCTAAAAACATGTGGCACAGAGCTTATAATTATTGATGAGTTTCAAGAGCTAATTGAGCACAACCAAGGTAAAAAACGCCGCGAGATTGCCAACCGATTAAAATATATTAACGATGAAGCGGGTGTATCAATTGTATTGGTAGGTATGCCGTGGGCAGAAAAAATAGCAGACGAACCTCAATGGTCATCGCGTTTATTAGTAAGACGGCAGCTGCCTTATTTTAAATTATCAGAAAATCCAAAGCATTTTATACAGTTAATAATTGGCTTAGCCAACCGAATGCCATTTACCGAAAAACCAAACTTAAGTGAGCAAGCAACAGTTTTTGCTTTGTTCTCACTATCAAAAGGTTGTTTTAGAACATTAAAATACTTTTTAGATGATGCCGTACTTTATGCATTAATAGATAACGCAAAAACCCTCACAACCAAGCATTTAGTGAAAGCATTTGAGGTACTCTTTCCTGACGTACCAAATCTATTTACCTTGCCGGTTACAGAAATTACAGCAAGTGAAGTCGAGCGCTATTCACTATATAAACCTGAAAGCGCCCAAGACGAAGACCCGTTTATAGCGACCAAGTTTACTGAACGGATGCCGATTAGTCAGTTGTTGAGGAAATAGGTTATACGGAGTCATGAATCTAGATTACTATTGTTCTAATATTAAAAAATTAAATTATTAGGGAAAATATGAACAACACATTTGAAAGTCGTGATGAGTTTCATCGTAAGCCTGTAGCAGAAAACATGATTAAACTTTTGAGTTCATCTTTGGATATATCTCCTATGATGCTTGATGGGAGTTGGGGAACGGGGAAATCTGAATTTTGTCAAAAAACAATTAATTTATTCAAATTAAAGGATACTCACCATTTAATCTATGTAGATGCATTTAAAGCTGATCATGTAGGTGAACCACTTGTCACGCTTCTATCAGAGATAATTAAGTTACTGCCAGAAAAAGAGCAGCCAGGCTTTATTAAAAAGATTATACCAGCTACAAAATTTGGACTTAAAACAGGAGGAAAAGCTTTTGTTGGACATATTCTTAGGCAAGATTTTGCTAGTGTCGCCGATGACTATGACAAAGATATTCAAAAAGCCACGGATAAAGCCATTGATGCTACAGTTGAGTCAATTATAAAAGATCAGGTACAAGCTGAAAAAAATCTAACTTCCCTTAAAGATGCGATATCCAAAGTAGCAGAAGAAAAAGCTATAGTGTTTTTTGTTGATGAGCTAGATAGGTGTAAGCCTAGCTTTGCTGTAGATGTTCTAGAGGTTATTAAACACGTATTTGATATCGACAATGTTCAATTTGTATTGATTACTAACTCCCAACAATTGAGAGCATCAATAAATCATTGTTATGGTACTGATGTTAACTCTCAAAAGTATTTAGATAAGTTTTTAAAATTCACTATTAAACTCAGTAATAAAACTATACCAAATAGACTTGAACCAATTTTTGCTTCCATGACCTTATTTGAAAAGTTGGTTCGGGAAAATCAACATTTACCAATAAACCTTTACTCACCTAAATTACCTAAAAAATTTATTGAGTCGATAATTATTAACCTAGAACTATCTTTACGAGAAGTCGAAACGCTTGTTAGATATCTGGAAGTGTTGCAAGTCTTAACCGAGGGAAAGGCATTTTCAGAAAACAATTATTTGGGGTATTTATTGTTAAATACACTAGCTGTTGTTATCTATTGTTTCAAGCCCGATTTAGCTAATGAAATAAGCAACTCTAAGTATGATGCTAAAGAGATTGCTAATATCTTAGGAATAAAGAAAGTTAACCCATATCCTGAAGGTCATAATAAACCTTCGGTTCATGAAGTTCTAATGGTCGTTTTAGCTAAAGATTGTGATGTTAATACCGCTGAATTTATTCCTAAAGAAGATCATGATAGTTGGGACAAAACAATAAATGGCGGCTTTTTTAATTGGGGCATAGACCCTGGCTACGCCATTCTAGAGCTTAAAAATACATTCGAAGTATTAGGGCTGCAACCTTCCGGTACCTAATTTATTTGATTGCAGGGGACATTTGCAATCTCAAGTTGTAATTTCTAAAAAAAACACCAGAGATTTTTTCAACAGCAAGTGTCTCCTCAAAAAATGATAAGCAAGTATTTATAATGCTTTCAGGCTTTAGTAAGTGCTCTAATTTATATGAAACATTCATTTTATCTGCTTGCTCGACAAAAAATTTGTAATTATGGGAAAGTGGAAACTCGTTTTTTAATAGTTCAAATATGTATTTTGTATCTATGGGTGTACCTATTGGGTAGCTGTCAATAAACTCTGCTAATTTGCTAAATATTAATATATACCAGCGATCAAACATCCAAAGTTGAGGGTGTGTATTATTTGTTTTTAATAAAGCTGGATACTTGGGATTTTTAACATTAAAATTTTCGTTTGAAGCCATATCGCTTTGTGAAGCAAGCCAGATTTTCCATTTTGGGTAATCATTTGAAAAATATCTATCTTGTTCTAATGCATAAACGTCAGCATAGTTTGTTACGTGCTCTATAAACTTATATTTTTCTAGTTGCTTTTCTTTTTCAGTAATAGCTATAAATTTGGCTCTTTCTAAAGCCGAACCTGGAGGTGTAAAGTTAAGCCATTCGAACTTAAATTGTTTTGATTTTTTTATTCGACCTACGATGATTTGGCCTGAGTCTTTTTTGAGGATATCGGGGGTATCATGTTGAAATAAAAGGGCAACATTTAACACTCGTTCTTGGTTAGAATTATTAAGAGCTACGCACTTCAATAGTAAAAAATGTTCATGCTCTGCTTCAAGTAAAACTTCTTTAAAATGTATACTTTTACTTTTTACTACTTGGGCAGATAAATCGTAATTTTTACCATTGATATTATGGTTAAATCCAATATTGTGGCTGGGTATTTTTAATCGTTGTCGCTTTTTTAAGTTATCAAATTTACGTAGAGCTTGTTTTCTTGACTCTTCAATTTGTTGTCGAATTTTTTTATTCATTTCTATTTGGTTGAGTTCAACTTTTTGATTAATCTCTTCTCTTAATTGATCCTCACACCAACCAAATAACCAATTAGACGTATCATCATTATGCTTAAGAGCACAATTTACATCAGCATAATCCGAATCAATATAAACTGATAAATCATACTCTAAGGAAGCGAGCTTTTCTTCACGATAAAAGTTAATTTTCTCTGCTGAGCAAGGCGATGTTACCTTAATTTCAACTAATAAATCACCGACATCAGTTTCTAACTTCACATCGGCGATATATTTGTTATGAATGCTATATTCAAGTTTTGCAGAGTTAATAAAGGCTTTTCTACTAGGTTCAGTTTTACTGTAACCTCGATGATAAATGGTAATTTCTGGAAGGTTTATTGTTTTAGCCGTTAAAAAATATTCTTGAGCGTACCGATGCAAAGCTGTCATTAAGCATGTTCTAGACTCTTCTTTTGTAGTATGAGCAAATGAGTGCGCTTTTATTTTTCCGCCATTGCGTGCAATTAAAGGGTCATTACATGCGATGCAAAAACAGTTACATGCTTTACCATTTTTGACATTATTTATTAAAACAATCTTACCAGAAGCATCACTAGCAAAAACAAGCATAAAATTCCTTTTAACTCATAAATATATAGTTTAAGACATTACTAATTAAGTGTATATTTAAAAACTAAAATATCCTTAGTACACTTTCAGGTTGAATACTAAGAGAATCTTAGCAGGATGTAATTAACAGCTAAGGTTCATATGGAAACCCCAATACCTCCACGTCTAAAATCTGCAAGAAAAGCAGCTGGACTTACCCAGCAGCAGCTTGGCATGGTTTTAGGTTTGGAGCCAAACACGGCTAGTGCACGCATGAACCAATACGAAAAGGGCAAACACGCTCCTGATTTTTTAACCATGAAACGCATTGCTAAAGAGCTAGATGTGCCAGTAGCTTATTTTTATTGTGAAGAAGATGATCTAGCTGAGCTAATACGCGTTATTGGGAAACTGACAGAAGAAGAGCAAAAAGAATTATTAAGTACTTTGGGTTCAAAATAAGGTTGATGGAAATGAGTTTTAACACATATTTAATAATAAACATTGAAAAATGAAATGGAAAAGCCATCTAAATTGAGAATTAGCCAGAGTTGTGAGCTGCATCGGATCTAACAACTCTGGCAAAGATCGTGAACTTAAATCTTTTCAGCTGACTTAGATTGGTTATTTCGACCTTTTAGATGCAAATGGGCAGATTCTGAAATATCACATCCGATAGCTTGTCGATTTAAGTTATTGGCAGCTACTAAAGTAGCTCCTGAGCCAAAAAAAGGATCGATGACGATTTCATTTTCCTTACTGCTTTGAGAGATAAGCGTTTCAACTAACTTAACTGGTTTTTCAGTAGGGTAACCCCTATATACTCTTTTACAAGTGAGGATGTCTGGCACGCTTAGATCATTTAACTTGCGCTTACCTTTCTCGAAAAAAAGAATATATTCGTGTCTGGCTCTGTAATGATAACCCATTCCAATAGTCACTTTATCCCAAATTATTGGCTTCCAAAACTTGAAACCTACGTTTTCAGCTATTGGCTTAATATAAAACATTGTTTCTTGATCGCAGAATAGATAAAAATGCGAACCTTTTTTAAGTACTCTGTAAATTTCTATTAGTAGTTCTTCAAAGCGATTATTTGGAAATATGTCGAACCATTGATTGCTTGACGATTTACTTACTTTTAGGCGAGTGGTGGTTCCTATTTTTCGATGTTTTTCTAATGATTCGTAGGGTGGGTCAGTAATTAAAAGATCAACACTTTCGGTTGAAAGTGTTGATAACCAATTTACCGCATCATCTTTAAATACTTGCATTAAACCTCTTTAGTTAAAGTGTGCTGCATAATCGGCCATTGTGTGAGCTTTTTGATGCTGTCCCCTTCGGTAAATGGCGGCAATCTATACAATAGCTTTGGAAACCATCGGGGTTTTGTGACGATTTACGTGCGGGAGTTTTACCAAATGAGTTAGGGTAATAATGAAATACGTGTTCCGAACCATTTGCATCAGAGCAATTAGGGCAAGATTTAAATCTTTGTCCTGTAATTTGGTCAGCCTTTATGATCATTCCACTGTTGAGTGCTTTATTACAGCAGTTACAAGCCATAAGAATCTCCTTATAAGTTAGCTTTGTATTTTTAAATTTGAGTTTTTATTGTGTTACTGGTTATTAATACATCCTTTAGAAATGCCGTAACACTTTCTACAGTATCAGATATTGTACTTTTGTGAAGTACGAATGATTTAACGATAATTATTTTTTGACTATCTAATTTATTTAGCCTAAACCTAAACTAAGATTTTCTTAGTTTAGGTTGGCGATGCATTTTTTAGTTCAAACAAAACCTTATCTAGATGAGGCGCTTGAAAGCTATTTGCTAAGGCTTGCAAGGGATAACTCATACGATGGCTATAGTGAGCTTGCTGATATTTTATGGCAATGGCTTGCAGAGCAAGATCATGATCTTGAAGGTGCGTTGCCGTTAGAGCTGAGTAAAGTTGATGTTTATCATGCTAGGCAAGCGAGTAGCTTTAGAATAAGAGTGCTTAAGTTGGTAGCTCAATTAGCTGATGTAAACGCTGGTGATATTCTTGCGCTTGCATGGCGGCGCAGTAACTTTAAATTTGGCAACCTAGCAGCAGTAAGCCGTAATGAGCTGACAGTTCCTCTTGAGTTACTTCGCACTGATAACATACCTGTTTGCATTGAATGCTTGTCTGAATCTTCATATATTCCTTTTTATTGGCATTTAAAGCCCTATAAGGCGTGCCATAAGCATAAAATACAATTAACCACACATTGTGGTGAATGCCATAACTTAATTGATTACAGAGCTTCTGAGACGTTTTTAGAATGTGGTTGCGGTCATAAACTAACCAATAGTGAACAGTTAAACGATGCAGACTTTAAAATTGCATCTGCGCTTGCAAGTAATAACAGCCAAAAAATGGTGGGGTTAATATCTTGGTTTGCGAAGGTTAAGCAACTTGATGTAAGTGATGCAGACTTTAACTGCGCTTTTGTTGATTACTTTAGTACTTGGCCTAATGGTCTTACTGCTGAATTAGATTTACTCACAAATAATGCGCGGCTCAAACAACTTAATCCTTTTAATAAAACTAAATTCAACTCTGTGTATGGAAATGTGATCTGTGATGCTCAAATAGCTGCAACAAGTAACCGTAAAAACAAAGTAATTGATGAGATTATTAATTATGTTGTCGAATTAGTTGATAGTAACCCTAAAGCTAAACATCCAAATATTGCAGACTTACTGCTTTGTACTTTTGATGCCGCAGTATTATTAAATACCACTACCGAGCAAGTTTATAGGCTTCATCAAGAAGGCTTTTTAAACTGCGCTTACCCACAAAAAAAGCACGAACAGCTCAGAGCTGATAGCCATGCTTTTTATTTACGCCAAGTTATAGAGCTACAGCAAGCATTCGCTGCTGAAAAGCCTCAAACAAAAAAACAATTTATAGCGCCGTGGTAACTTATGAACTTACAAGATGCATTTGCAATTGAATCATTAAAAGAAAAAATCACAGCACTTAGAAAGTTATTTGCTCCATACATGCCTCATGTTGCGGTAGATGGCTTTGAAGAACAAGCCCTGACTGTGCTCATTAACCTAGTTTATAAACGAAGTGAAATTGATGATTTAACAAGTACGAGAACCGCTAAAATTGTATTACGCGATGAAGTGTTACTGAGTAAATGTATTAACGAAGTTAAATGGTTTCATACTCATAATTTAAAATACCCTGATATACGAGTAAGCCATCAACGTTTAATTAGTGAAGTTGTAAGTGAAGATATTGCGGGTATTTGTAGCCGGTCATTACCTTTAAGTTTTGGATGGTCGCACAACAGTGCTGAAATTAATCATGCAAAGCTATTTTTAACCTCATTTACTTGGCAAGGCGAAGTGACTTGTTTAGCAAAGTTATTAATAGCTGAAGAGCCTGTTTGGATCAATTTAATAAGAGTATACGGGTTTACTAAAAAGGCGGTTTTAGACATCGCGGGGAAAATAAAACAGCATTTGCCAGTGGCAGAGCGCCCGTTAGAAGTAAGCTCTTTTTCACCACAATTACAAATGCCATTTCAGCAAAGCTACCTTGCGGTTACGCCTGTAGTAAGCCACGCAATGCTGGCTAAAATTCAGCAATTAACAACAGATCGTAAGTTAAATTTTGCTTTAGTTGAGCACTCAAGACCTGCCAATGTTGGCGATTTAGCAAGCTCAGTAGGCGGCAATATAAGAGTGCTGCGTTACTTTCCTAAAACATATTCAAAGGCTGTTAACCGCTCTAAAGTAGCCAATAATGATATTGAGAAAGCATTTAAAATTCGTGCGCTATTAAGTAGTCAATTTCAACAGGCGCTTTTGGTGTTGGTAGGCATTAAACAGTTTAATACGTTAAGGCAAAAACGATTAGCGCGAGTAGCGGCTATTAGGCAAGTACGTGTTAGCTTGCAGTTATGGCTTGATAATATTCTTGAAGCTAAAAATAACGCGCAAAACCAAGTTTACCCTGAGTGGGTAAGGCATTACTTAGATCAGAGTATTACTAACTGTATTAGCCAATTTAGTAACGTACTAAATGAGAGCCTTGGTAATTTAAGTAAGCTCAAACGCTTTGCGTATCACCCTAATTTAATGGGACTGTTTAAAGCGCAGTTAAACTATGTATTTACTCACTGTGCAGCTGAACAAGAAATATTAAATGATGAGCAGATAGTGTATGTACATTGCCAAGATATGCGAGTGTTTGATGCTGAGGCAATGGCTAATCCGTATATTCAAGGCATGCCGTCACTTACTGCTTTAAATGGGCTTGCTCATAACTTTGAGCGTAAGCTAAAAAACTTTATAGACCCTTCAATTAAGTGTATTGGCAGTGCTATTTACATTGAAAACTATCAATTACATACAGGTAAACCATTACCTGAGCCAAGCAAGTTAAAACAAGTTGCAGGGCGTAGTCATGTAATAAGATCAGGAATTATCGATAAACCTAAATGCGACATAACACTCGATTTAGTATTTAGACTTTTTGTACCAAATACTGAGCTGTTAGATAAGTTAAATAGTCAGCTTATAAAGCCCGCACTACCATCTTCATTTGCAGGCGGGACTATGCATCCACCTTCGTTATATCAAAATATAGACTGGTGTCATGTACATACTAAACCGAGTGAGCTGTTTAAAAATATAAAGGCAAAAGCGTTAAATGGCAGTTGGTTGTACCCTTCAAAAAAAGTAGTTAAAAGTTTTGAACAATTGATAGATGCGCTTAACGGTAACTTTAATTTAAGACCCGCTGCAATTGGCTTTGCTGCGCTTGAAGAACCCGTAAAGCGAGATGCAGCATTACATGAACACCATTGTTATGCAGAGCCCGTAATTGGGTTGTTAGAGTGTGTTAGCAATACATCAGTAAAGTACGCAGGCGCTAAGCAGTTCTTTCATGACGCATTTTGGGTTATGGATGTTCAAAAAGAGTCTATGCTTATGAAAAAGTCTAAGTTTGAGTATGAATAATGCAATTACCTCGGCACTTAAGTTACACGCGTTCGCTCTCACCCAGTAAAGCGGTGTTTTTTTATAAAACACCGGAGTCTGATTTTGAACCGTTACAAATAGAGCAAAATAAATTAGTTGGGCAAAAGTCAGGGTTTGGCGATGCGTATCAAAAGCAAAATGTGGCTAAAAATTTAGCGCCACAAGATCTTGCTTTTGGGAACCCTCAAACAATTGATGTGTGCTACGTGCCTCCAACAGTAAATGAGCTATTTTGCCGTTTTTCACTCAGGGTTGAGGCTAATAGCATTGAGCCACATGTTTGTGATGACCCTAAAGTTATTTATTGGTTAAAACGGTTTTTTGAAACCTATAAAAAACACAATGGCCTTAATGAAGTTGCAACTCGCTATGCTAAAAATATACTGATGGGAAACTGGCTTTGGCGTAACCGTCAATCACCGGATGTTGATATTGAAATCCTTACTGAGCACGCTGCTCCAATTATTGTTGAAGGTGCACAAAAACTAAAGTGGCAGAGCAATTGGCAAAATAATCAAACAGCACTAATAACATTATCAGAAGCTATTCAAGAAGGGCTTAGCAACCCTCAAAATTATTGTTATTTAGATATAACCGCAAAAATTAAAAATGCATTTAGCCAAGAGATTCACCCTAGTCAAAAGTTTGTAGATACTGTTGAACAGGGGATGTCATCTAAACAGCTTGCATACACTCAAGTAGGTGATAAAAAAGCAGCAAGTTTAAACTCACAAAAAGTAGGGGCTGCTATTCAAACTATCGATGATTGGTATGAGGGAGGTTACAAACCTTTGCGCACTCACGAGTATGGTGCAGATAAGCAAATATTAGTTGCACACAGAACACCTAAGAGCCATTCAGACTTTTATTCATTACTCCCGCGCATTGCTTTGCATATTAAGCACATGGAAAAGCATGGTTTAGGGCAAAGTGAAGAATCAGACGCAGTTCACTTTATTGCGGCAGTGCTGATTAAAGGTGGCTTGTTCCAAAGGAGTAAAGGTTGAAGCGCTATTATTTTATCATTACTTATTTACCCAAAAATTGTGATGTAAGCCTTCTTGCAGGGCGTTGTATTGGCATTTTGCATGGGTTTATGAGCTCACGTGAAATAAGTAATGTAGGTGTGTGCTTTCCTAAATGGAACGAGCAAACCATAGGTAATGAATTAGCGTTCGTATCGACAGATAAAAAGCAATTGACCAATCTATCTCAGCAAAGCTATTTTGAGATGATGGCACATGACAAGTTATTTGGCTTATCCAAAATACTCGAAGTACCAACAAACCAAAGTGAAGTCATGTTTGTTCGCAACCAATCGGTAGCTAAAGCATTTGTTGGTGAAAAGCAAAGGCGGTTAAAACGCGCTAAAAAAAGAGCTGAAGCCAGAGGTGAGGTTTATAATCCAGAATATAAATTTGAGGCAAAGGACATAGGCCACTTTCATTCAATACCCGCATCAAGCAAAGGCAATGGTCAAAGTTATGTTCTGCATATACAAAAAATTGAAAATGCTGAATCCATAAAAAATCAATTCAACAATTATGGCTTTGCTTCAAATCAAACATTTCAAGGTACGGTTCCCTCTTTGAATACCCTTATTTAATAGTTAAAAACACTCTTTTGATTCTCAATGAGTTAGCAGATTAATTGAAAATAAGGGTAAATGATTTAAATTCGTTTAACAGTTTGGTATTTATAGAAATTTAAACTATTTTTTATAGTGAACTGCCGAGTAGGCAGCTGGAAATCATGAAAGCGCTCGGCATAAAAATGGGTGAACGTGAACTGCCGAGTAGGCAGCTGAAGTTAGGCCAGGAAGTAAACAACCACATCTTGTGACTTTTAACTGCCGAAAAGGCAGAGGCTAAATAGAGAAACCCCAGTAAACGCTGGGGTCATTTTAAGCGTTATAACCGTATTTAAGGCTATTTATAACGTTCCTAATTAACCTTCTACCAGCAATTGTATTTACAAATGTTAAAGGTGTTTTAGAGCTAAATTGTAAGGAGTACGTATTTAGCCATTTATTCCATCGTTCAATATTTTCAAAGTAATCAATACAAGCTGATGCTAGATGAGCTAACTCAAAGGTATTTTCACTCAAAGTTGCATTTAAGCGTGTGTACTCTTTTTTATGACGTTTCAAAGTTCTAATATTTGTACCAATTGCTTTAGCAAAGGATTGAATATCCCAACCTAACTGAAGCCTAAACTTCTCAACACTCTTTATATCTAAACCACGCTGAATTAATTCAATTTCATCTAAAGGGTTTGAGCTTAAATTAACTTTTCCATTGCTGAGTATATCTACAAATTTATGATTAGTGCTAGGTTGCATATCACTAGGCATACATACCTCAAAGTCAGGAAAGTTATATTTAATAATAGCACTTCTACTATTAAGCTGATAGTCGGGTTAGAGCGAAAAGCAGACATTGACCGTTAATCGTTTCAACGACGGCAATTAGCCATACGTTGCATGTTTGCTCCCTTACTGGTTTTACGATATCCAAAACCGACATAACGACCATTAAGCAAATACCAAAGTAAAATAGGTATGTGCTCCAATCATATAGCCAAAGAGGATAAAGCGTTAATAGCACTGCTACAGGCCCTAGAATGCTGAAGACAGCTCTGGTATGGTTTTTATTTTTGTGCCAGTTGTATAAGTTTACCAATAGTTCCAAAGATGCAAAAATAGGTAAAAGCGTATTTACAGCTATTCCTTCGAAGTGAGAGAAGAAGCCTAGTCCTAATGCCGATGCAAGTGACCTTAATGCAGGGAAGCAGGCCGTGCCGCTAGCCAAACGCCACTAGAGCCTACTCTGCCTAATATTTTATTTATCATTTGAAAGTCTATTGGTTGATATTACCATCATTCTAAACTCCGTATATAAGTACGGAGTCAATCATTTTAATGAATCAATTATGGGGCAATGTGTTGGATCTTCGTTTTGCATACAGGTATTTGTCATATCCACAATTACTTTCTCTAAACGTTGAAGGTCATTAATTTTGTCTCGAATGATTGCTAACTTTTGTCGGCTTAATAGCTCAACTTGAGCGCAGTTGCTGTCCATAGACATTAGCGATTTTATTTCTCTTAACGTAAAGCCGAGCGCTTTGGCTTTTGTGATAAACCTAAGTTGTCCTGCTATTGATTCGTCATATTGTCTATAACCAGATATTGGTTTTTCAGGTTGTGTAATCAGTCCTTCTCGTTCATAAAAACGAATGGTTTCTACATTTAAATTTAATGATTGTGCTAATTTGCCAATGGTTTTCATTATTGCCTTTGTGAATACTACTAATCTAAAGTTATATTTAGTT
>NZ_AUTO01000324.1:13879-27269 GCF_000498055.1 Pseudoalteromonas sp. TB51 | reverse complement strand
CTTGCATGCCCTGCTCTATTTCGCGCCGTGCATGGTTTAAGCTATCTAACTCGCTGGCAATACGCCTTGCTTGGTTTATATCGGTACTTAATAAGCACGCTATACCCAAACTCATGTCATCTAGTCGCCCTGCGGCGTTTAAACGCGGGGCCAACGAAAAACCAAAATCACTGGCGCTTAAACGCGCTGCATTACGATTAGCCACTTCAATAAGCGCAGTAATACCTGGGCGTGTTTTACCGCTGCGAATACGCGCCAACCCTTGGTGTACTAAAGTGCGGTTATTTGCATCAAGCGCAACTACATCGGCCACGGTGCCTAGGGCAACTATATCAAGCAAGTCGGCTAAATTTGGCATAGCATGGCGTTCAAAATAACCTTGCTCTCGTAACGTGCTTCTAAGGGCTATAAGTAAGTAAAAGGCAACGCCGACACCCGCAATTGATTTTGAAGGAAAACGGCAATCATGTCGGTTTGGGTTAACAATTGCATCGGCATTAGGGAGGTGCTCCCCTTGCAAGTGGTGATCAGTAACCAGTACTTTAATGCCCACTTTTTTTAGTATGTCTATGCCTGCAATACATGAAATACCGTTATCTACCGTAATAACCAGCTCTGGTTTTATATCAACAATTTGCTCAGCAAGCGCTGGGCTTAAACCATAGCCTAAGCTAAATCTATCCGGTACAAGGTAGTCTAAGTTATTAAAGCCAAACATTGCCAAGCCTTGCATTAAGGTGGCTGTACTGGTTGCGCCATCGGCATCGAAGTCGCCAACAATTAAAATGCGGCTTTGCGTATTGAGCGCATCAATTAATAGCTCGGTGGCTTTGTCGATGTCTTTAAACAGTTTAAAGTCGATTAGCGTGGCTGCACTATTATTTAGCTCGTGTGCATTTTGCACGTTACGCGTGGCATAAATTTGCTTAATAACAGGGTGCAGATCGCTTGGCAGGTAAGAATCGTCTACATTTTCGCGCGCAATGATCAGTTTTTTCATGCTGGTTTTTAACTTATGGTGTTCATAATAAAAAGACAAAAAAAGGCCATAAAGGCCTTTTTAAACCAATTCACTTAATTAAGTGATCTATTTTGAGGCTGGAAAAACGTGTTGATAGCTAGGCAATAAATTCGCTATTTAGTTGTTCTCGGCAATAGCTCCTGCATTGCTCTACCTTCTGCATCCATGCAGTCGTAAATAAGTTTTTTAACGCCGGTAAAACACGTTTAGCCCCGCAAAATGATTAAGTATTATCGCGGATTGGTATTAAACAGTTACTCAGATTTTTAATTAACCTGCTTTGTTCGCCTCAAGCGCTGCACTTAATGCCGCGGCTGGCTGGTAGCCTGGGATCATTGTACCGTCTTCTAAAATAATGGCTGGCGTGCCGCTAATACCAAAGCTTTGGCCTAGCTGGTAATGCTCAGCTACTGGTGCGCTACAACCGGCAACTACTTTAGTGTCTTCGCCTGATTTAGCTTCTGTTAGTGCTTCTTGTTGGTCGCGTGCACACCATACATTCATTAAATCGGCGTAGCCCGAACCTTGCAGTCCACCACGCGGAAACGCTAAATAACGAACAGTAACGCCTGCATCAAGCAAATCGTCTAGTTCGCGGTGTAATTTACGACAATAGCCACAGCTAATATCGGTAAATACCGTAATTTGGTGTTTTTCGTTAGGCGCTTTATAAACAATCATTGAATCTTGGTATTCTTTAATACCTTCAACACGTACACCATTTAACGCTTGCTCGGTTAAGTTGCTGCGGTTGTTTAAATCAATTAGCGTGCCTTGCATTAAAAACTGGCCGTCTGGGCTGGCGTAAAGTACACCTTTATTTGTAATAAGCTCTTTTAAACCGGCAACAGGGCTTGGGTTTATTTGCTTAACTGTTACACCTAACGTGGCAAATTTAGTAACAATAGGATCATTAGCATCTGGCGTTGTGGCTACGCCATTTGCAAATGCACTAATACTTGTGCACAACATTGCACCTGCTAACATTAATTTTTTCATAATTTTCTCTATCTAATAATACGTACTAAATTGACCGCTAAGCTGATATTAAATTTCATATTACGCGCGCGGATGATGCTCTGAGTGTACCGATTTTAATCGCTCATTGGCAACATGGGTATAAATTTGTGTAGTCGATAAGTCGCTGTGCCCTAACATCATCTGCACCACTCTTAAGTCGGCACCATGATTAAGTAAATGTGTTGCAAAGGCATGACGCAATGTATGCGGCGATAAATCTGACTCAATAGACGCCAAAATAGCATAGTGTTTAATACGATGCCAAAAGGTTTGTCGGGTCATACCTACACCGCGTTTTGAAGGAAACACAAAATCGGTGGCGTGTTTTATCATTTGTGCACGCCCCCCTTTTAAAAACTGCTCAAGCCAGTACATGGCTTCCTCGCCTAAAGGTACTAAGCGCTCTTTGTTGCCCTTACCTTTTACAAACACAACCGACTGGCGCAAGTTAATTTGCTCCATACGCAGCCCTACAAGCTCGGTTACACGCAAGCCCGTAGCATAGAGTAGCTCTAGCATGGCTTTATCGCGCAGCCCCATTGGCTCTTCAATATTGGGCGCACTTAATAATGCCTCTACTTCGGCTTCTGAGAGCGTTTTAGGTAACGATTGACCCGCTTTTGGTTGCGCAATGTTTTCAAGCGGTGAGCTTGCGATACGTTTTTCACGTACAAAATACTGATAAAACCGCTTTAACGCACTTATGCTGCGTGCCGTGCTACGTGGTTTTAACCCTAAATCTACGCGATACGCTAGGTAGCTTTCTATATCTAAGCAGGTTACCGTCATTAAGCTTTCGCCTTTTAAAAACTGACAAAACTTATCTAGGTCACTGCGATACGCGCTAAGGGTGTTTTCGCTTACACCTTGCTCTAAGTACAAGCTATCTAAAAAGGTTTCTAAAAAGTCGCTGTTGCTGTTTAGCTCGGTATTTGGTTCAGGTAAATCGTCAGGTAGCGTTGTCACGTTGTGATCTCATGTTGGTAATACCCACGGTAGAAGGTATCAATTAAAAATACCTTACGGTAAACTGCGCCCTATCATAACAGGCAATTACACAGTGATAAATACGATGCAGATTGGTTTATTTTTTGGCTCTACTACATGCTACACAGAGATGGCAGCGGAAAAAATTCGCGACCTTATTGGCGCCGATGTAGTGACCTTACACAATATTAAAGACGAACCACTTAAAAATGCAGAGCAGTACGACTTTATCATCTTTGGTATTTCAACATGGGATTTTGGAGAAATACAAGAAGACTGGGAGTCTAAGTGGGACGACATTAAAGATGTAAACCTAAATGGTAAAACCATTGCTTTATTTGGCATGGGCGACCAACAAGGTTACGGACAATGGTTTCAAGACGCCCTTGGTATGCTTCACGATGAAATAAATACCCAGTCGTTTACGCAACTTGGTTTTTGGCCAAACGATGAAAACTACGAGTTTGAAGCGTCAAAAGCACTTACCCCCGATGGCAAACACTTTGTTGGCCTAGCGCTTGATGAAGACAGCCAATACGAGCTAAGCGATGAGCGCATAGCCAGCTGGGTTGAACAAATAATGACAGAGTATAGCGAAACGCTATAACGAGTTTGGCCTAAACCATGTTTAGGCCAATACATTACAAATAACTAAGTTTTTTAGCGCACTTTTTTTCACGTATTTTTGCTTGCCTTTGCAATAGCCAATTAGGCGCAAAGGTATTAATAATACATGCCAGTACAATAAGCGCTGAGCCTATTACTTGCGATAAACTTAATGTTGTATCGTAAAAAATTAGCTGAAATAACAACGCAAATAATAAGTTAGAATAAATAAGCGGTGCTAGCTGCGAGTTAGAACTGGCTAATCGGTACGCCTTTCCTCTAAAAAACTGCGTTGCAGCGGTCGAAAACCCAATTAATGCCACCATCAGTAATAAACTGTAATTGCTTATATCGATTGCAAAACCTTGGTAAAAGCGCTCACCTTCGCTGGTAAACATTAATACTGGCACCATAAAAATGGCAGCCAGTGTAAAACTCCAACCGTTAATAACCATCATCGGAAGCTTAATTTTACTGGCTCTAAACAAGGTAATTTGCGAGCAGGCATTAAAAATACCAGCCCCTAAGCCAATTAATAAGCTCCAGCGCCATTGTATGCCGTCGCTATGAATATTTTGAATAATCACACCCGCAAACATCAGCGCCATTGTAGGTAACAATAACCAATTTAATTTAGTTTTAAAAAGCACCCGTTCTATTAGCGGTATAAATAACGGCCCAGTGCTAAATAAAATAACCGCTTCCACCAGCGTTAAAGTATTTAGCGCCACTAAAAAGCAGTTTTGGCACAGCACTATAAAAATTGCGCGAATAGCAAAGGTTCGCCATGCTGATTTATTAGGTAGCTGCCATTTAATACCTGCCGCCAATGCCAACATAATAATCGCGGGTAAAAACACCCGTAAAAAAACCACTTCGCTGGTGCTAAAGTAATCGGTAAGTAACTTGGCTATAAAGCTATTTAACGCCAAGGTAAATGTAGAGAGCAGCATAAACACACTAGCACGAGAATTTAACGTCACCGCAGTTATCCTTTGAATAAAAAAATGAATGTAAAAAGCAAAATTAAAGGCTTAATTTTTTTAATCTATTTATTATTTTTCAAAAAATTGGCATTGGCTTTTATGGCGCTAATTTTACGTGTACTTTATAAATTTAAAAGCGAATAATATTAAACTAACCTGTAAGTAAAACTTAACTGTTAATGAGTACTCTATGATTAAGTCAGCGCCGTTAAAATCTCTCTATACGTTTATAGCTGTTGCCGAAACTGGCAGTATGGTGCTCGCGGCTGAGCAGCTAAGTATTAGTCACTCGGCGGTAAGTCAGTCTATTAAAGCGTTAGAATTACAACTTAATACACCGCTTTTTAATCGCATTGGTCGCCGCGTTGAGCTCAATCCTGTGGGTGAGCGCTATTACAAACGCATAGCCCCGGCCATGGCTGAAATTTTAGCAGCCAGTCAAGAGGCTAGTAACACAGCGAATGAGCCAACTTATTTAACACTCAATATGGTTAACTCGCTAGCTCTGCACTGGTGGATCCCTAGGGTGGCTGATTTTCAGCGCATTTCGCCAAACAGTGACATTCGTATTTCTAACTTGGTGGGAGAATTTGATTTAGAGCGCGAAGGGATTGATGCAGCGATTATTCATGGCCAGCCCGATAAGTGGCAAAAATATCACTGTGAAAAACTAGCCGACGATCAGTTAATTTTAGTCTGTAGCCCACAGCTTTTAGTTGGCTTAAATAAAGATGAGTTATCCGCGCAAAATTTGCTGCAGCGTTTTAAAGCAATCTACGTTACCAACCCACGTAGGCAAAACGATTGGCAAACGTGGTGCGAGGCTAATAATTTAGCGCAGCCAAAGCAGCATAATAACTTAACCTTTAATATTTCAGTGCAAGCAACGCAAGCCGCGATGCGCCAGCTTGGCGTTTTGGTCACCCACAAACAGTTTGTACGCGACGATATAAAGCACGGCATGCTCACACAAATTGGCCAAAGCATTGTAAATCCGCATCAGCAGTTTTATTTTGCAACGAGCCACGCCATGCTTAATCACCCACAGGTAAGCGCATTACGAGCGTGGCTTAAACGCGAGTTTTTAAAAACAGCAAACGAGTAGTGCTACTCCACACGTTGCCAATATTGGTTACGGTAAAAAAAGCCCATATAGCCACGTACTTCTAATGTTTTACCGTCGTTTTGTGGCGTTAGTTGCACGGTATAAGTTTTACCATTTGTAGGGTCAAGTATTTCACCATCGCCCCACACGCCATCATCTTCTGGCTTTACATCAGTGATTATGGTCATTCCTAAAATAGGCTGATTTTTTAATGCCCCATCACACTCTTTACAAATACCGGTTTGTTTAGCTGGGTCTAAAATAGCCTCAACTTTACCACTGAGCACCTTATCGTTTTGAGTAATGCGTACGTACGATTTAGCCTCGTTGGTGTCTTCATCTATGGTTTTCCAAAGCCCAACAGGAGTCATGTTTGCAAGCGCACCTTGGCTTATAAATAAAGCCGCAGCGAGTGTAGTAAGTAACGGAAGTTTGTTTAACTTTTTCATTATGTTGCCTAAATTAAAAATGGCGAATAAAACGATAATACCAGCTGATTTATAAACGCACCATGACATTAAACTGCTATTTAGGTACATATAAAAGTAAAAAACCAAGTGCGCGTTAACCCACTTGGTTTTTAAATTGGCTGATAGTTTTTTAACGTACGTATTTAAAAGTCACGTACCTCTACACTTGAGCGGTTAAATTCAAACATATTAATTTTGCCACACTGTGCCATATGGTTAGTACTTGTATAGGGGGTATTTGCTTGGCTTATATCGCCTTCCCACTCTTGGCCATTTTTTATAAATGCTTTTAATTCAAACCATCCGTTAACAGCTTTACTGCAATCCATATCAACATCAAGCATCCAATAGTGTTCGCCCCATATATTAAGGGGTGTAACACCAAAGCCATCCACTGTTACCGATTTTTGGGCGCCATATTCACTTGGCCAAACATTTGTAGTCCAATCCATGGCAGTACCTTGCGCTTCACTGCTTTGGCCTTGTTCAATTCCATACCAATCTAGGTAGTTATCGTTTGCTTTCCAAGGTGTTGTGGTGTTGTTTTTTAGATTGTTATGGCGAATTGGCATAGCACATTCAACATTTGTTGTTTGGCAGTTTCTAGCAAGGTTTGTATTTGCATAGGTGTGGTCTATACCACCGCGTACAAACATGTCTTGTCCGCTTTGTGTTTGAGCATTAATAAAAATAACGGTTCTTTGCCAGTCGCTATTATTAGGCACTGCCTCTTGGGTTAATTTAGCATTTTTATGAATTGCTATTGCATCCCATGGCGCTACATTTAAATTTATGGTGCCGTTGCTATTAACTGTTATTACTTCACCGCTACAGCTAGTAGCATTACCCAAAAGCTCGCCTTTTAACACATTGCAGTACTGTCCAGGCGCCATATCTGTTTGAATTGTTGCATTAAGCGTTGAGTCTTCTTTATTAATTGCCATATGACCTGAGCTACCACGTCCAAATGCAATCTGGTTATGGGTGTTATCCCACCAATTTGTTACTACCCAATTGTCGGCTGTGTTATTTCTAAAATCGACACCACCCGCAATATAAGACCAACGATGCTCACACTTCCAGTTACTTGCAAAACATTCTAAATTACCATTATTGTGCACCGGTACACTTGGCCCACCCGCATCTGTATCGCCGTGAAAATCATAACTCGACATTACTTTTGGATACCCATACGGGTATGCCAACATAAATACGTTGGCTAGGTCGTATAAACGGCCATCTTCAAAGGTAATTACATTACCCGCACCACCATGGCCGCGCTGATTGTCGTGGTTATCTACAAATACTACAGCTGATGAACTTGGCATAAAGCCCCAGCCTTCACCAAAATTACTTAACCATGCAAGCGAGCCATTTCTAAAGGTATTACCAAGCTGCGTACTGTATTTAAACTCGGTAACTAGCCCTGTACTTAAATACTCTGAGGCTGCAACCGCTTCAGTACCTTGATCTATCACCTCATGAAACACCACTGGCGAGCCATTTATTTTTGCCATTAAACTTTGAATATCACTTGCAGCAACATGCTTAGCAGCATCAAACCTAAAACCTTTAACACCCATAGCTTGAAGGTCATTAATATATGCCGCTAATGTATTTTGCACATAATTTGAAGAAGTGTTTAAATCGGCCAGCCCTACTAGCTCACAGTTTTGCACGCGATAACGGTTATTACCGTAATCTTCTGGGTTAATAGAACAACTTTCGTGAAAATCTTGTGGGCTATAAATAGGGTATTGTTTATTACCAAAAGTATTACCAGCAGTGCCCGTACCACTGCCGGCTGCCATATGGTTTATTAATGTATCAACATATATATCGACGCCTGCGGTGTTACAGCGATTAACCATATCTATAAATTGCGAACGGTTACCGCCTCGGCTTTGTAGTTGGTAGCTCACAGGTTGATAGCGAGTCCACCATTGGCTACCTGTAATATGCTCGTTAGGCGGAGACACCTGTACAGCAGAGTACCCTTTTGGTCCTAAAAACTGCTCACATTCTTGGGCTACATCTTGCCAATTCCATTCAAATAAATGCACAAATGTTGTAGGCGCAGCCGATACTAAACTTGGTAAGGTTAAACCTATGCTAAAACCTGCAGTGGTGATCATTTTATTCAGTTTCATAGTGTGTGTTTCCAGTGTTGGGCGAGTTAAACAACATACTCGACGTTATTTACAAGTGGTTAACACTAGTTTGAGAGTTGCTCAAATAAAAACTGAATACGTATGCATAATGGGTAAACTATCCTTTATTACTAGATAATTACCTGCCTTAAAAATTACATTTTCAAGTAAAACGCTTTACATAACGCAATATAATCATCGCTGTAGCGGTTGTTTTCATCTTTTATGCATAGGGAGGTAAGCTCAAGCAAAGTGTTTACTAAGCTAAAGCGCATCAAACTGCGGCTAAATGCTTTACTTGGTGTGGTTTTTACTTGGCAATGCGCGTTTAAATAAAGCCCGTTTTGTTTTGCCAGTTCAATGAATAGGCCCGCCTCTGTGGTGGGTAAAATTACGTTAAAGCACGAATACTCATGACTTAAACGCATATAGGCATGTATTAGTTCGTCAAAGCTTAAACCATCGGTATGGCGTGCGGTGTTACGGGCATCGCTTAGCCCTTTTAAACTGCGGTTAAAATAAGGGGGGTTAGAAATCACGACATCAAATGGCGCCGCCTGTTTAAACGCTTGTATAGTAGTGTGCTTTACTGTGATATTTGGCCACGGGCTAGAGGCTATATTTTGCTGCGCTTGTTTGTAAGCAGCTTCATCAATTTCAACAGCGGTTATGCTAAGTGCTGGTTGACGCTGTTTACACATAAGCGCAAGTAAACCGGTACCTGTGCCTATATCGAGTAATGTGTTGGCGCCTTTTAAATACGCCCATGCGCCAAGTAAAATGCCGTCGGTTGAGACCTTCATAGCACAGCTATCGTGCTCAACCTTAAATTGTTTAAACGTAAACCCTGACATTTTTTCACCTTTTCATTCACCAACTGGCGTATAGCGCGTATAATTGCAGGTAATTGTCCCTTATTTTAGACACTCTATGCAATTTTCTGAATTTGATCTTGATACTAAACTACTCAACGCCATTGATAAAATGGGCTACGAGACACCAACCAGCATTCAACAACAAGCTATTCCTGAAGCGCTGCAAGGTCGCGATATTTTAGCATCAGCACCTACTGGCACAGGTAAAACGGCGGCATTTTTAATTCCGGCTATTCAATACTTAATGGATTTTCCGCGTCGCGACCCAGGTTTTGCACGTGTGTTAATAATGACCCCAACCCGTGAACTGGCTTATCAAATTCATGAGCAGTGTGAACTGCTTGCTAAAGGCACTCACCTTAAAATTGGTGTAGTAACAGGTGGTATAAACTACGGCACCCATAAAGAAATTTTTGAAAACAATAATGATATTTTAATCGCCACACCAGGGCGTTTAATGGAATATCTTGAAACCGAAAATTTCCATGCTGAGAACGTAGAAATGCTTATTCTTGATGAAGCCGACCGCATGTTAGACATGGGCTTTAGAAAAGAAATGCTGCGCATATGTGACGAAGCTAAAAACCGTCGTCAGTGCTTTTTATTCTCTGCAACGTTAGAAGGCGATAGCGTTGAGTTATTTGCTGAGCGTATTTTAAACGACCCTGCTTTACTTGAAGCCGAATCGTCACGCAAAGAAAAAGCAAAAATTCATCAATGGGTTCACCTTGCTGATGACTACCACCACAAGCTTGAGCTGTTGGTTAATACCCTAAACGGCCCAGATGTAAGTAAAGCCATTGTGTTTGTAAAAACCCGTGAGCGCCTAGAAACGCTAATTGGTGAGCTAACTAACAATGGCGTAAAAGCCGCGTGGCTGCGTGGCGAAATGCCGCAAGATAAGCGCATGAAAGCGATGGAAAATTTCCACAGTGGCAAAACGCGCATATTAATAGCAACCGATGTTGCGGCTCGCGGTATTGATGTTTCTGACATTAGCCACGTAATTAACTTTGATATGCCGCGCACTGCCGATGTCTATGTACACCGTATTGGCCGTACTGGCCGTGCAGGTAAAAAAGGGATTGCTATATCATTAGTTGAAGCGCACGACATTGGCATTTTATACAAGGTTGAGCGATACACAGAGCAAAAACTTAAGCGCCGCATAATTAAAGGGCTTGAGCCACAGCATAAAGAAGCTAAGCCACCCGCTAAAAAGCGTAAAGATCCGGTAAAAATGAAAGCTAAGAAAAAAGCCAAAGCTAAAATTAAAAAGAAATAGCACACCATAAATAAACAAGCCGGCAGTTGCCGGCTTTTTTGTACCCATTACAAATGTAACCCAAGCATGTAACTCATTCCCATTAAAATGTAATTATTGCCCACCTGAATTCCCACTTAATAAAATAACCTTATATTTCAACAAATTAAAACTGGCATCGAAATTGTAACTGAGAAAGTAACTCAGCTAAGTATAGCTGCACGATTAACCGTAATGTAAGGATGAAGTTATGAACCGCTTTAAGTTAACTATCGCTTTAGTATCATTTTGTTGTTTATTTTTATTAGCTTGCGCTACAAAAGTAAGTGCAGCAACTAACTTAGCCGTAGTAAGCAGTGTGGCTACTCAACCTAACTTACAACAAACAATCACCAATACGTTACGTACTAACCCAAACTTAGCATTAAGCGATATTCGCGTGCAGGTTGAAGACGGTGAAGTTGACCTATACGGTGAAGCGCAAACAGGTTTTCAGCGTGCACTTGCGCAAAAGTTTTTAGAAAATATGGATGGCGTTAAAATTATCCGTAATAAAATTAGTGTTATCTGATACCGCATTACAATATTTGTTTATATAACTTATTCCTCTGCGTGGCTTGTTTCTCCAACACAAGCCGCGCTTTTTTATGCTTAATAGCACACTTTAGTATCTAAACTTCTAGCTTTAGCTCCCCTATGAAAAGCAGAGCAAACACTTAGCCGTCCTTTCCCACTCTTTTAAATTAGTGACTTACTACAGCTTTGATAAAAGAATGCTATAACAAGGCTGTAAAGTTCATATAATCAGCGCATTTTTAATACCGTTGGCAATCTACAAGTGTTTGCTAATCAACCTCACCATAAATAACAGATAATATATGACTTAATGCATGCAAATGCCCCATCACTTACACAAGGAAGCTAATACATGAAATGGTTTATTTACTACTGCTAATCCCTCTTATTGGCCATGCAGAGGAAGCTACATTTGGCTTTGCTGCAGATGTGTCTGTATCCGGCTTTTTAGCCCAGAAATTAGTGAAATAGATATTATAAAAGTCTTTGCTGATTTGGCAGGATTAAAAGTAGGCGACAAGGTAATAGAGTTAGATAGCTGCGCTATTTCAGCCTGCTCTGCTGAGGTTACAAAAAAATCGATGACAAAAAGCAGTGGTGAAACGCTTTTACTACTAATCAAAAAAACTCGATGGCAGCGAAAAGCAAATAAGTATTAACTTAAAATAAATTTATTAAAAGTATAGTTAAATTTAACCCGACTTAGCGCTTTGAAATTACTAGCAGCGCACTTTTTATGTAAAAATGCGCTGCTAGTGGGTAACTATTACTGGGCTAGTTTAAAGCAGTATTAGTCGCTCATTCGCTTTGGTTTGAACCCGTATTACTGCCGCCTTGTTGTTTGGGTGACTGTTGGTTTATTTTATCGCTTATCATGGCATCGAGCTTTTCACCGCCTTTAATGCCAAAATCTAACGTACGTATTGGGAATGGGATACTTATATCTGCAGCATCAAGCGCTTGTTTAACAGCGACTACGCCTTTATGGCGTACTGTCATAAAGTCTGGCTCGCCTGGGTATTTTATCCAAAACCACACCAGTAAATTAATACTACTGTCGCCAAAACCTTCTGCGTACACAGCGGTTTCATCTTTGCGTATTACAAAGTCAAACTCGTTAATTTTATCTACTATCACTTCTTTGGCTTTTTCAATGTCGTCGCCGTATGAAATACCCACCGGTACCTCTATGCGCCTAACGCCTAACGTGGTGTAATTTTTTAACACATTTCTAAATAATACCTTGTTAGGTACCAGTATTAACTGCCCGTAAAAGCTCTCTATTAGCGTGTTACGCAGGTTTATAGAATGTACCGAGCCAAATACATCGTCGGTTTCAATTACATCACCCGCTTTAAATGGCTTGCGTATTCCCATAGCAATACCGGCAATTAAATTCTCGGTCATGTCTTGAAAAGCAAAGCCTATGGCTAAACCCACAATACCCGCACCCGCTAGTAACGATGTGACTGTGCCTTTTAACCCCATAAAATCTAAAGCGATAAATAGGCCCACACATAACACAATGACCTTGAAAATAGACGCCATTAAATCAGCAATTTGCTTAGAGTCGAGTGAGCGCCTTAATAGGTTTTTCATTAGCTGGCCGGCAAAGCGCGCTATTATTGAAAATACAATGGCTATTACCACTGCCACAATAAAGTTTGGGATGTGGCTTATTACTACATCAAACCACCCTCCGAGTTTTTCTTCGATGAGTTTTTCGGCTTCGGCTACTGAAGGTATGCTGATCATATTTTTACACCTATCTATTTTTTATCTCATTAATAGTAGGTGAAGTTAGCAAGTTTAGCGCCAGCATAAAAAAAGCCATGCAATGCATGGCTTTTTAACTCATTGTTTGCTGAGTATAAACGCTTAACTTTGCTCATCGCGCATAAATACAGGCTCAAGATCTTTAGTGGTTGCTTCAGGGCTAAAGTAATAACCCGCCACAGTAAACTCTTTTAATTGGCTAAGCTGTGTTACCTGGTTTTCTATAATGTAACGGGCCATCATGCCGCGCGCTTTTTTAGCGTAAAAGCTAATTACCTTATATTGGCCATTTTTGCAGTCTTTAAAATGCGGGGTAATAATTTGCGCATTGAGTGCTTTTTTATCTACTGCTTTAAAGTACTCGTTTGAAGCAAGATTAACGAGGTATTGTGCGTCTTGCGCTTTTAATTCCTCATTTAATTTATTAGCAATAATGCTACCCCAAAATTCATACAAATTTTTCCCGCGAGGGTTATCAAGCTTGGTGCCCATTTCTAGGCGGTAAGCTTGCATTAAATCAAGCGGTTTTAGCAAGCCGTATAAACCCGAAAGTA
>NZ_AUTO01000324.1:0-13872 GCF_000498055.1 Pseudoalteromonas sp. TB51 | reverse complement strand
CCGCCGTACACATCGCCGTTAAAGGCTAGTACCGCTTGTTTAGCATTACTTTGCGTAAATGGTTGCGACCATTCGCTAAAGCGCGCAGCGTTAAGCCCTGCAAGCTTATCGCTAATTTTCATTAGGCTGCCAATTTGCGCTGGAGTTAGTTCACGGCATACTTTCATGAGCTCTTCGCTGTGCTCTAGTAATTCAGGTTGAGTGAACTTATCTGTTGCGGGTGGCGTTTCGTAATCAAGATTTTTTGCTGGTGAAATAACAGTGATCATAGTTAGCTATTGACTTGTAATTTATTTAATGTCAATTTCAACATTAAATGAGACGAAAAGCACGTTTTGTTTATAAAATACCATTGAAAATTAATCGCAATGGCCTAAATCCTACCTTAATAAATCATGCATCGTCGTTTTTCTATTGATAAGGACATAAGACCTATCAAGCATTGTCACACTGTTGCAGTATTGAATACTTATATTAAGGTAGTTTAGATTTTCTTTTAACTTGCTTGGAATGAGGAAGGCAAATGACTAGCGCTCTACAAAGGCTAAAACAACATTCATCTATCGTAGCCGACACTGGCGATATTGAAGCGATCAAAAAGCATCAACCAGAAGATGCAACCACAAACCCGTCGCTTTTATTAAAAGCGAGCGAGATTGAAGCTTACAAGCCTTATTTAGATAAAGCTTGGAGCTATGCAAAAGAAACAGAGCAAGATGCAGCTAAACAGCTTGAACTTGCATGTGACTACTTTGCCGTATTACTTGGTAAAGAAATTAGCGAAATTGTACCTGGTTATATTTCTACTGAAGTAGATGCTCGTTTATCATTCGACACCCAAGCAACTATTGATAAAGCACATACCCTGCTTAGCCTTTATGAAAAAGAAGGTGTAAGCAAAGACAAAATTTTAATTAAAGTTGCGTCTACATGGGAAGGCATTAAAGCGGCCGAACAGCTAGAAAAAGAAGGGACTAAATGTAACCTGACTTTATTATTTAGCGATGCTCAAGCGCGTGCATGTGCTGATGCAAACGTATTTTTAATCTCACCATTTGTTGGCCGTATTTTAGATTGGCACGTAGCAAATGGTATGGAAAAACCAACCGATCCGCTACAAGATCCAGGTGTTCAATCTGTACGTAGCATTTTTGAGTTTTATAAACGCCATGATTACAAAACCGTTGTTATGGGCGCAAGCTTCCGTAACACTGGCGAAATTATTGCGCTTACAGGTTGTGACAAGCTAACGATTAGCCCTAACCTACTAGAAGACTTAGGCAATTTAGAAGGCGCAGAAGAATACTTACTACAAAGTGATATTCCTAAAGAGCCAAAGCCTGCCCCTCTTACTGAGTCACAGTTCCGTTGGTTACATAACCAAGATGCAATGGCCACTGAAAAACTAGCTGAAGGTATCCGCTCATTCGCAGATGCACAAGAGCAGCTAGAAGCACGTTTTAAAGCAATGTAATACGCGCTAATTATGTATTAAACGCCGCACCTGCGGCGTTTTTTTATGCCCTTAATATAATCCGCACTGCTTTATACTAACCTGCCACAGCATGTACCATTGCCTACACAGCTAAATAGCTCACTTTTAATATTTTTTATTTATTTTTTCTATCTAAAAATAGCGCGGTCAATAAAGCTAGTTAGTATTAAACTTCATCAATGCATCACATACTTGTAACAAATTCGTCACTTTTTTATTCTATTTTAGCTAGGCCTGTGGTATAGGTATTCTCGAGGTTCACTAAAATCAATAGGAGATAGTCATGGATAGCCTAAACGATATATTAGAGATATTAGAAGGTCCTGATACAACAAGAAAAACCTCTCAAAAGAATAAAAAAAGAAAGTGGCGCGAGATTGAGGCCATAAAAGACAAACAACGGTTACGTAAAGAACTACAGGAGTTAGACTTTTTTACAGACAGCATTGAAATTGATGAGCTAGATTTTTAATTTCAAACTAATTGCGCTCAATTAGGCAATTTATTTTGCGGCAGGAAAACCGTATCGATAGTAAAGCTAACGCCAGGTTTTACCCCTTCAAAATAATTGATAATTATTGCGCATGGGCATTAATACACAATAACTAAGTAAAAGGCTTTCATAATACGAAAGCCTTTTTTAATATATCAATTAAACCTGCCAGTTAATGGGCGTATCGCCTTGGGCTTGTAACAATTCATTTGTTTGTGAAAAGTGCTTACAACCAAAAAAACCACGATGCGCAGAAAGCGGCGATGGGTGAGGCCCTTTTAAAATATGATGGCGAGCGCTATTAATATTTTTACCTTTTTTTTGCGCATGAGCGCCCCATAAAATAAACACCACTCCTTTGCAGTGTGCATTTATATGGGCTATCACGTTATCGGTAAATTGCTCCCACCCTAAATGTTTATGCGAGTGCGCTTGGCCTTGCTCAACCGTGAGTACTGTATTGAGTAAAAACACGCCCTGCTCTGCCCAGCTTTGTAAGTAGCCATGGTCTGGTATTTCAAAACCGGGAATATCCGTTGCCAATTCTTTGTACATATTTTTTAACGACGGCGGTAACTTTTTAACCTCTGGCAACACAGAAAAACATAAGCCATGGGCTTGGCCTTCTCCGTGGTATGGATCTTGGCCTAAAATAACCACGCGAATATTGTTAAGGGCTGTCGCTTCAAAGGCGCTAAATACTTGCTCTTTGGGTGGGTACACTGCAACACCTTCGACACGGCGTTTTGCTACATAATCTAATGTTTGCTGCATATAAGGTTGCTGTAATTCATATTTTAAAAAGGCTGGCCAATCGCTCATTGTATACTCTTAATTTGTTTGCGTGATGCATCTATTTTATCACACATATTTGCCAGTCCATCTAGCATGCGCGGTGTAAAACGATGTAATAAATCGGCATTTACACGTATAAATTGGTTATGTTTTACAGCGGGGACTTCTGGCCATTTTTGCCAATTAATTTTAGGTTGTGGCTTATCGGCTTGTTCATCAGGAATAATAATAATCTGTGGTTTTTTAATCACCACGTTTTCAATACTTATTTGCGGGTAGTCGGTTGGGCTGTGTGCAAATACATTGCTTACATGACATGTTTCTATAAGCTGGTTTATCCATGTATTCTCACTTACCGTCATCATTGGCTCTGGCCATAATTGATAAAAACCAGTTAATATTTTTTTGCTTTGCTGCTGCTTTTTAATTTTTTTGAATTTAGTAATAAATGCGTTTGCTACTTGCTTGCTTTGCTCAATACGCCCTGTAAATTTTCCAAAAGCAATCAGCTCGTTTGCAACTTCTTCTATTTTTTTTGGATCACTTAAATGTACTTTTATACCAAGGCGTTTAATTTGTTCTAAATCTTCACTTTGATTACCGCTTTTCCAACCAATCACTAAATCGGGTTTTAGCGCTAATAATTTTTCAAGGGAAATACCATAGTAACCACCAATGCGCTCAATACTTTTAGCTTCATTTGGGTAATCGGCGTAATCAACAGTGCCAACAATATTACTTCCCGCACCTATAGCAAATAGGTTTTCTACTATATGCGGTGCAAGTGCTACAACGCGCAGTTTATCTGGCGCAGCTGTATCACTGGCCACGGCACTGCCCCCAGAACACAATAACAGCAGTGCAGTAAAAAACGCTTTATACATTAGTAATCAAACCCTTCTAGTGCTTTTATACCCGAGTCGAAGGCGTGTTTAACATTGCGCACTTCGCTTACTGTATCGGCAAGGTCTGTTAATGTGCGGTGCGCTGCGCGACCTGTAATAATAACCGATTGCATGGGAGGGCGATTATTTAGCGCGTTTACTACCTCATCTAAATCAATATAACCGTAAGTCACCATGTAGGTAAGCTCATCTAGTAATACTAAATCAATACTGCTATCAGCAAGCATACGCTTTGACTCTTGCCATGTTGCTTGCGCGGCTGCGGTGTCGGCTTCTTTATTTTGCGTATCCCATGTAAAACCGGTATTCATAACGGCAAATTCAACCCCTGCGCCTTGTAATAAGTTACGCTCTCCACACTCCCATGTGCCTTTAATGAACTGACAAACAGCGGCTTTTTTACCATGCCCTACGCAGCGAGCAACCACACCAAAGCCTGAGGTGGATTTACCTTTACCATTACCCGTAATTACCTGAAATATCCCTTTAACATCTTGCGCAGCAGCCACGCGTGCATCTACCTGCTCTTTTACTTTTTGTTGGCGCTGCTGGTGCTTATCGTTATTTGTATCCGTCATTATTATCTCCTTCATAAATCGATATAATGTGTTGTATGTTCAAATGCGCCTCGCACATAGTGGCCAAGCGCTCAAGTTGTTGCTCGCGGTGCGCTACAATACTCACAGGTTGTATGGTTGCATCGCTTTTTACCCACTTTAAAATTTGCAGTGTGGCAGCGGGTTCATCAAACAAGCCATGCAAATAAGTACCAGCAATGGCATTATCATCACTAATAAAGCCATCGTTTTCAAACCCATAAGGGTGCGCGTTAAACGTTAAAAATGGCTTATCAAGTGCTGCGCCTTCACTAATGCCGGCATGAATTTCGTAGCCGCTACACGGTGTTTGCAAATCATTTAACTGCATAGCCGCCGTTACTTTAGTGAGTACTTTTTGGGTGCTTAGAGTGGTATCAAAGTCACTTAATGCAAGGCCTTTAACACGTTTTAATGACGATTCAACCCCCATCGGATCAGCAATGCTATTTCCCAACATTTGCATACCACCACAGATACCCAATACTTTGCCACCATAGCGTAAGTGCCGCTTTATTTGCGTATCCCAGCCTTCATTTTTTACAAAACTTAAATCGGCCAGCACGTTTTTACTGCCGGGAATAATAATCAGATCAACCGGTGGGATCGCGTGTGTGTGGCGTACATAATTTATATTAATATTTGGGTGCAGCCGCAATGCATCAAAATCGGTATGGTTACTAATATGCGGCAATAAAAGCACGGCTATATTAATGGTGGCAGTCGTCACCGTGTTATCTATTGCTACAGCATCTTCGGCATCAAGTGCTAAATCATGCAAATAAGGCAGCACTCCAAGCACTGGTTTTTTTGTGTAGCGCTCAAGCCAATCTAGCCCACTTTTTAGCAAGCTTATATCGCCTCTAAAGCGGTTTATAACAAAGCCTTTTACACGCGCTTGCTCGGATTCGCTTAATAGCGCAAGTGTGCCCACTAAATGCGCAAACACACCGCCTTTGTCTATATCGGCAATAATAATGACAGGGCAATCTACCGCTTCTGCGTAACCCATATTGGCAATATCGTTCTCGCGTAGGTTTATTTCTGCGGGGCTGCCTGCGCCCTCAACCAATAATAAATCAAACTGCTTTGCTAGGCGTTTATGCGAGGCAAGCACTGCATCCATCGCAACTTGTTTATAGTTATGATACGCCCCTGCCTCCATATTACTAATGGCTTTTCCATGTACAATGACTTGTGCCCCCGTATCACTATTGGGTTTGAGCAATATAGGGTTAAAGTCGTTTTGAGGCTCTACTTTAGCGGCTATAGCTTGCAAAGCTTGCGCACGGCCTATTTCGCCCCCCTCTTTTGTAACCGCGCTATTAAGCGCCATATTTTGCGGTTTAAAAGGCGCGACCTTTACACCTCGCTTTGCAAACACTCTACAAAGCGCAGCAACTAAGGTGCTTTTTCCGGCATCTGAGGTAGTGCCTTGAATCATTAAGGTTTTCATCAGCACTATGCCTTTGTTTTTCTAAAAAAGAGTAAGCTTAAAAAAAATACGCTACCCATGGCTGCTGTAATTACCCCTACAGGGAGCTCTTGGTTTTTAAGTAATGAGCGCGAAAGCACATCGACCCACACCATAAACGTGCCGCCCACTAAGCTGGTAATTAATAAGCCAGCAGTACTGCCCTGAGATATAAAAAAGCGCACTATGTGCGGCACCATTAAACCTACAAAACCAATACCGCCACATAGGGCCACCAGCACGGCCGTTATTAACGAGCTCAATACCAACATTAAAATTCTAAAACGGTGCACACGGACCCCAAGCGTTATCGCGCTTTCATCGCCAAGAAGCAGCGCATTTAACTGCCTTTTAAAGCTCAGCATAAAGCTAATACACACCACTATAACCACGCATGGCAACCATAACGTGGCCCATTGTGCGCGGGCAAAGCTGCCTAAAGTCCAAAATAAAATACCAGCCACTGCTTGCGGGTCACTCCAATACAGCAGTAAACTTGTAAATGCGCTAAATAAAAACGACAGTGCCACCCCCGCTAGCAACATTGACTCTACTTGCGACCTTTTTTGCCGCCCAGCAATAAGTATCAATAAGCCCATTGCTAAAAAGCTCCCCAATAAGGCAGCAGCCGATAACATAAACCCTGAACTAATACCCGCAACAGCCATAAGCAGTACTACCCCAAACGACGCGCCTGACGATATGCCAAATAAATACGGATCAGCGAGCGGGTTACGAGTAACCGTTTGTAAAATAAGCCCTGCAATAGCCAAACCTGCACCCGCCATAAAGGCAAGTAAGGTACGAGGTAACCTAAGCTCATAAATAATACGCGCGTTAAACGAGCCCTCTCCTGCTGATAAAATCCCTGTGAGCACATCACTTAACGGCGTATCTGCGGCGCCAAAACTCAGTGCGCTAAAAAGGCTACCCAGTGCAATTAACACGGCTGCTATAAATATTGTCCACTGGTTTATTTTTGTTATATCCATTTAATTAATAGCCATAAAAGTAAGTAATATGAGGAATAGTTTGACCATTTTCTGTGCGCTGAGGGTGGCGAGTTACGCGCGCACAGACCCCAAAAACATCCGCTAGCATGTCCTCACTAAGTACCTGCGCAGGCGAACCTGTATGTGTTATTTTACCTTTATTAATAACCACCAGCTCATCGCACATAGCGGCTGCTAAATTTAAATCATGAAATGAGGCAAACACAGTGACCCCTAGCGATTTTGCCAGTTCCATCACTTGTATTTGGTATTTAACATCTAAATGGCTAGTTGGCTCATCCATGATGAGTAATTGCGGTTGCTGCACTATAGCGCGGGCAATCAATGCACGTTGCTTTTCGCCCCCCGAAAGCGATTCAAAATTTTGCTTACACTGTTGCTCAAGCCCTACGGTTTTTATTGCCTGTGTAATTTTTTGTTTGTCGCTGTGGGTGGTGGCGCTAAATAATGATTTATGAGGTGTAAGCCCAAGGGCAACCACATCAAATAATGTTAGGTTAAATTGCGCGGGCGTTTCTTGTAGAACTACAGCAACATATTTTGCGTAGTCTTCACTTTTAAGCTGCCAAATATCCTGCTGATTAAAGGTAACGTTACCAGCGGTGGGTTTATTAAAGCGATATAAACAGCGCAGTAAGCTCGACTTACCCGCCCCATTTGGGCCAATTAACCCAATAAACTTACCCTTAGCTATGTGTAAATTAATATTGTTTAAAATGGCGTGTTCATCAACTTCCCACGACACATTTTGAACGTTTAATAAGGGTGTATTTGGCGCTAATGTAGTTTGCAAAAGTGAGTCCTTGGAAAGCGTGCACTCACTAACACACAGCTAAAAGACTAGTGCATCAATAAAAATGAGTTTACCCGCTCGTTAAAAAAGTATACCAATCTAGAACTTCTCATGCTGATTGATATGTCTCATTTGTATCTGACTTAAAGCGTGGTGCTAATTACAGTTACGGGAATAGTTGAGGAATTTCACCCCATTCCAAATGAGGGTCTATTATGGGCGGGTAAGTAAATAATTTAAAGCAAAAAAAACCGCGCTCATTAGAGCGCGGTTAATAAAGGGAGTGTTTAAGCAACGCTTAAAACTTGTATTCCATACCTAGGCCAACGTAGTCTTGGTCAACATTGTTGTCCATATCAAAGCTTGAGTAAAAACCAAATACTTTAATGTTTTTATTAAACTTATGATCAACACCTACAGAAACTGCCGTTTTGTCGTCGCTGTCATCAAAGTCCATTGCTTGGTATTGCACTTTAAACGTGTTTTTACCCATGCTGTAGGCTGCGTTTAATAAATAGCCGTCAGCTTCTGCGCTACCGTCTACTTTTTCTTGAGTTTGGTACATAGCGCCTAATTTAAAGCTATCTACTTTACCTTGAATTGACGCACGTACTACATCGTAGCCATTTACTTCGCTATCGGCTGNCCGCCATTGAATAACCGTTATCTGCATCTACGTCATCTTCGGCAACAAATGTAGCAAGTACTTTAAAGCCTTCGTAGCTTTTAGATGTATAAGTGATTGAATCACCTAGGCGGTTTTCACCTTTAAAGACATTTTTAATATCGCCTTCAAGGTCATTAAATAAATCTAACTTACCTTGCGATTGTTTAAGCGCTGTATCGTTACGACCCACAACAACTTGACCATATGCACCTTTTAAACCTACATACTGGTTACGTGCAGAAATATTGTCGTCGTTATCACCTTTAGAGTCAGCATCAGATACATCAACTTGAAACTCAAACTTATAAACCGCTTCTAATCCATCAGTAATCTTTTCAGACCCTTTTAGTCCAAAGCGAGATGCATTACTTTTAATTTCAGTGAAAGACCCTTCGCCATCATCAGACGATTGCACAGTAACATTCGCTTTACCGTATACATCAACGTCTGCAAACGCGCTAAAAGATAAACCACTTACTAGTGCAACACATAAGCTCGATTTTACAAAATTCATGTTATTTCCTCGATAATCACAAGACTAATTTTTAAAACAGCTGCAGTTTGTCACCGTTAAATGACAGATATATTACAAAGGAAACATTTTTGTCTTTTTATTTTAATAAAAGTGTCTAAATTCTGAAAACAAACCGACATGAATATTTAATAAACAAAATTGTACCTATTCAACCTCATTAAAAATCATAGTCGGTATTTAGTGTTCATCAACAGGCTGATAAGCATTTATTTTAGGTAATAAGTTAATCAGGGTTTCTATTAACTCTTTTTGTTCGTTGTCTCTGTGGTAAGCCACAAAAATATCACGCGAAGTATGTTCTACATCTTTTACATGAAACAGCTCACCCTTTTCTAGGTGAGACTCAACAAGTACCTCGGGGATAAACGCACTGCCGCCACACTGAAGAATTAAATCAAGGGCAATACGCCCCGTACTGGTTCTAAAATAAGGCGGCGTTTTACCGGTAAATTGGCGCGCATGCCATAGTGAAAACGTAGTACCCCAATCAACATATACATATTGGTTATCAAAAAAGTTCTCGTTAGTGGCCGTGTCATAGCCACTAACCGGAATAATTGGCAGCTCGCAAATTCGCTCTACCACAAGCTCGTCTACTTTAGGGGGGTCAAATAAAATGGCCAAATCAAGCGTACGCTCTAATAATAGCCGCGTGCTTTCTTGTTGGGCTTTAACCTCTGCGACCAACGACACCCCAGGCATAGCCGACACAATATTAGTAATGCCAAATTGTAAAAACGCATCCCATATATTAGGCGTACCCGCTAAACTTATTTGCTTGTGCATGTTATCGGCAAGTGCCACATCCACTTTGGCACGCTGCATGCCGGTGATGATCATTTTAGCGTGCGGAAGCAATCGCTCTCCTGGCGCCGTTAATTGAATATTGTTACGCTGGCGAATAAACAAGTTTACACCCAACCCCTGCTCTAATTGGCGAATTCGAAAGCTTACTGCCGATTGAGTGATATACAGGTTTTCGGCCGCTTTACCAAAGTGACGCGTGCGCACAACCTCTACAAATGTTTTTAATAAATCTATATCCAATTTTTTATCCTCACGATAAAAATAACTTGTTTAATAAATTGTCAAACTTGCATCATACTCCAGCAATAAACAGGGTATGAGGATACAGTTATGAGCAACGATATTTCACTACTTCGCCAAGCGTTTGTTAGCCAACGTCAATTTTATGATGATCAAAACTTTCCTCGCGGGTTTAGCCGCAGCGGAAACTTCACCTTATTAGAAGCCAGCATATTAGAGCAACACGGCGTTGTACTAAAAGGGCTTTATAATAAAACTTTAGCACCCCAAAATACGCTACAAGAGCAATTTGTTGACGTAGTTTGTGGCAGTAAAGAACCTACAAACCCAATTGAAAAAGCCTGGGTTAAATATTTAAAACTAACAACCTGTAAAACCAAGTTTCATACACTTTTTGGCCGTTCAAAAATGTCAGGGCCGGTACCAATAAGCCAAGACGATTATAGCGAATCAGATAGCGTATAAGCCTCTAAGATATTTGCTTTTTTGCGTTTTAACAGTTACAACTTGTATAAGCAAATACTTTTGCAAAATATCAAACAAGGTTGTTACGTGACGCGAAAAATACTCATAGTTGAAGATACGCCTACTATAGCGCGTGTGCAAAAGCATATCGCGCTTAAAGCAGGTTACGAAGTAGATATAGCCGAGTCTTTAGCGGCAACAAAAGAGCTAATAAAACACAATAGCTACTTTTGCGCTGTTGTTGATTTTATCCTTCCCGATGCTCCTGCCGGTGAGGCGATTCCGTATACTATTAGTGCCGACATTCCCACCATAGTAATGACAGGCAACATAGATAAACAAACTCGCGACACGGTAGAAAAATACCCAATAATTGATTACATAATCAAAGAAAACAAACAAGCTTACCAATACCTAGAAAAACAACTAAGCCGTTTACCACGTAACGAGAACGTAAAAGTGTTGGTCGTCGACGACTCAACCTCTACCCGTAGATACATTTGCAGTTTACTAAAGCGCCATAAGTATCAAATACTCGAAGCAAAGGACGGCAAAGATGCGCTAGAGGTACTTGAAAGCCAAAAAGATGTGTCTGTTATTATTACCGATAACGAAATGCCAAACATGAATGGTGATGAGCTATGCGCCGAAATTCGCCGGCTTTACAGTAATGATGAAAAAGCCATTATCGGTATTTCGGGTGCTGACTCGTCAGCATTATCGAGCCTATTTTTAAAAAATGGTGCCAACGACTACCTCCATAAACCCTTTAACAGCGAAGAGTTTTACTGCCGACTAAGTCAAAACGTCGACATGCTTGAGCAAATAGCAACAATTAAACGCCAAGCAAATACCGACTACTTAACAAACCTGCCTAATCGTCGCTACTTTTTTGAAGAGTCGAGCAAGTCTCTCAAGTATTTAAAAAAATCGAATCAAGATGGTGCACTCGCCATGCTTGATATAGACCACTTTAAATCGATTAACGATACATACGGTCACGATTCAGGCGATGAGGTTCTCAAAGGGTTGGCGGTGTGTTTTAAAAAGTACTTTGAAAAGCAGCTAGTCGCTCGCTTAGGCGGTGAAGAATTTGCCGTTTACTTTACTGATGCAACCACAGCGCAAGCGCTAAAACGCCTTGAAGGGTTTAGGCAATTTATAGAGCTTAATAGCCAAGAGTTTAGCCAAGAAAAAATTAAATTTACAATTTCTATTGGTTTTGCAAGCGGCCCTATTTACCAAATAGATGAGTTACTTAAACAGGCCGATTTAAAGCTGTATGATGCAAAAGAAACCGGCCGTAATAAAGTAATAAGCTAAACCTTAACGCTGCTTTATAGCAACTTGCTTAAACTATTATTGCGCATAGGTATTAAACTTCGGCGGCGGTAACAGCCGCTTTTTTACGCTTACGCGATTGATGATAAGAGTCCCAGGTAAATATAGCCAGCGCACTCCAAATACAGGCAAAGGTAATCACCCGCTCTGCATCAAATACTTCATCGTAAAACACCACAGCAAGCATAAACATTAAACTTGGCCCTATGTACTGAAAAAAGCCCAATGTTGTGTACTGCAAACGCTTGGCCGCTCCGGTAAAGCAAAGCAGCGGCAACGTAGTAATAATACCGGCACTAATTAACAGCGCATTGGTATGCCAATCGTTTAGGGCTAAGTCGGAAGTAGGCGTTGGTGCCATTACCCACCAGTAAATTAATGCAACCGGCAGTAAAATTAGGGCTTCGAGTAAAATGCCTGGCAGCGCTTCAACTGGTAACTTTTTACGCAGTAAGCCATAAATAGCAAAAGACGTGGCAAGCGAAAACGCCACCACCGGAAACGAGCCAAAACTGACCAATTGCAATACTACGCCCGCAAAGGCTAAAAACACTGCAAACCCTTGTAACTTTCGCAGCCGCTCGCCTAAAAATAGCATGCCCAACAGCACATTAAGTAATGGGTTTATGTAATACCCTAAACTGGCATCGAGCATATGGTTATTATTAACCGCCCAAATAAACAGCCCCCAATTAAAGCCCAATATAGAAGAGGTAAGTACTAACATTAAAATAATTTTTGGCTGGGCAACTATGCGCTTAACCTTATCCCAGTATTTAAGCACACTGACCACAAGCACTAAAAAAACCACAGACCAGACAACACGGTGAGTTAAAATTTCAAAAGCAGAAACATGCTGTATTTGTTTGAAATAAATAGGCGCTAAGCCCCACATTAAAAAAGCTAAACAGGCAAAAATACCGCCTTTACGCTGCTCGTTTGCAATCGTCATACATACTACTTATTCATACTAAAAGGCCAACAGTTTATACCAATTCGCGCTATTAAGTGATTTATTTTGCGGTAACTAAAGCTCAGCGTAAGGCAAAGCTTTTTATTTTAGCCGTGCGTAATTAGCAGCTTTAACCTACTAAATACGTACCTGTACCAAAGGCGATTTGGATTGCCTTTTCATTGTGTAGCTCCATTCTACATACACACACTTTATTTCCAGAGCGGATCAAAGTAGCACTGGCTGTAAATGTCTCCCCTTTGCCAGGGCGCAAATAATCTGTGCGCAAATCAATAGTGCCTAAGGTAGCCAGCTTTTGCTGAACGCTAGGGATATCGAGCTCGGTTAATTTATCGATAACACTGGCTGCTGCAAGCATGCCGCCCACATTATCGAGCACCGCCGATATAATACCGCCGTGAAGAATTTTTTGCGCAGGGTTGCCTATAAATACATCCTGCCAGGGAAAGGTAATTTTAGCTTGCTCAGGACTGAGCGACTCTACCGAGATATTTAAAAACTGATTAAATGGCATGCCATTTACAAACAGTGCGCCAACTTGTTCAATTAACATTTCTTTATTCATTATTATTCTCTATGTTTAAATTAACACTGGTACGATGAGTTAAGCATACCTGAAGCAAAACCACGAGGCACTAATTAAATCATTTACCTCTAAGCTAAAGACATCCTATAAAAAAAACACTAAAATAGCCGCCGATGAATACTCTAACCCCTACACCTAGCACATTGGTCCGCAAGCCCGACACGGTTCTTAAACAAGTGTTTGGCTACAGCGAGTTTCGTGATGGTCAAAAAGCGGTGATCGACGCGGCCATTAATGGCCAAGACTCTTTGGTACTACTGCCTACAGGCGGCGGTAAATCAGTGTGTTACCAAGTACCAGCGTTAGTGCTCGAAGGGGTTACTGTGGTAATTTCACCGCTTATCTCGCTCATGCAAGACCAAGTAACGCAACTGCAAGCATTAGGTGTTAAAGCCGCTTACATTAATAATAGCCTGGCTCGCGAAGAGCAACAATTAGTGTACCAACAATTGCACCAAGGGCTAATAAAATTACTGTATGTTGCCCCTGAAAAAGTGCTTCAGCATGAATTTACTGAGCGACTCAGCCACTTAAATATCAGCTTATTTGCAATTGACGAAGCACATTGTGTATCGCATTGGGGGCATGACTTTAGACCTCATTACTTTAGATTAAATGAGCTTAAGCAGCGCTTTTCCCATGTACCTATGATGGCACTGACCGCCACGGCCGATAAAGCGACCCGTTTTGATAT
>NZ_AUTO01000323.1:0-23112 GCF_000498055.1 Pseudoalteromonas sp. TB51 | reverse complement strand
GCGGGTTATTTGATGAAGACACGTCTCACACCGCAAACGCTGATGAAAAGAGCAGCGATAGCACAGCTCAAACACCGCCTATTAGCGATGCTCAAAAAGCACCCGACAAACCTAAAAGCAAACCCACAGCCGATAAAAAGCCAACATCAGCACCAGAGTCTACCTCCATAAGAGTAGGAATAGACAAAGTAGACTCGTTAATAAATATGGTCGGTGAGTTGGTGATAACACAAGCCATGTTAAATCAGTTGAGCGAGCAAGAAATTAGCGAATCAACCATTACGTCATTACAAGAAGGTTTGGCACAACTGGCGCACAATACCCGAGACCTGCAAGAAAATGTTATGCGTATTCGTATGTTACCGATTAACTTTGTATTTAGCCGGTTTCCGCGTTTAGTGCGCGATATAGCGCAAAAACTAAATAAACAGGTGGAGTTAAAATTATTAGGCGAGCAAACCGAGCTAGATAAAACGGTAATGGAAAAAATATCTGATCCTATGGTGCACCTAGTCAGAAATTCGCTCGACCATGGCCTTGAAACAATAGAACAGCGGGTTGCCGCAGGTAAAGACCCAGTGGGCACCGTGACCTTAAATGCCTTTCATCAAGGCGGTAATATCGTGATAGAAATAATGGACGATGGGCAGGGCTTAAATACGCAAAAAATTAAAGAAAAAGCCATTGCTAATGAGCTGATCACCGCTGATTGTAACTTAACAGATGATGAAATTAACGAGCTTATTTTTATGCCTGGCTTTTCTACCGCCGATGCGGTTAGCGACTTATCTGGGCGTGGTGTAGGAATGGATGTTGTTAAGCGCAATATTCAATCTTTAAATGGCTCGGTTGAGGTTTCATCAGCGCCTGGCGTTGGCTCTACTTTTACAATTAGGCTGCCCCTAACACTTGCCATTTTAGATGGGCAATTAGTTAAAGTTGCCCAGCATACTTATATTATTCCGCTTATTTCTATTGTTGAATCACTACAGATTGATATCACTAAAGTAAGCCGAGTGGGTAAAGACTTAGATGTACTAAGGCTGCGTGACGAATACATTCCTATTTTACGCTTATATCAAATTTTTAATCATCAAAACGCCATAGAGTCATTAGACAAAACCTTGCTGGTGGTTGTTGAAACCGACAACCAAAAAGTGGGTTTGCTGGTAGATGACTTACTTTCGCAGCAGCAGGTAGTAATAAAAAGTTTAGAGGCCAATTACCAAAAAGTAGATGGGGTGTCTGGAGCAACTATTTTAGGCGACGGGCGTGTATCGTTAATTGTTGATATTAGCGGCTTAATAAAATTATCAGGGCTTAAAAAACCAGGTAGCCAAGAGCTAATCATAGAATCAAAAACACCTCTGGAGGCTTCATGATTAGTGAACAAAGCGAGCTAAACAACAAAATTGATTTAGGGCAACAGCAAGGCGTTAAGCAGTTTTTAACCTTTATTATGGCTGGCGAAGAATACGGCGTAGATATATTAACCGTGCAAGAGATCAGGAGCTGGGAAGAAATTACCGTACTGCCCAACGCGCCGGATTTTGTTAAAGGAGTGATAAACCTTCGCGGCACCATAGTGCCAATAATAGATTTACGCTTACGTTTTGGCCTGCCAAGCACTGAATATGGGCCATTAACGGTTGTTATTGTTGTAAAAGTTATTTTTGAAAACGGTTCAAAAATAATGGGCATCGCAGTAGATGCGGTGTCAGATGTTTACAGCATTGCAGAGCAAGACGCCAAGCCCGTCCCTAGCCTGTCTGATTCGAGTAATTGTGAATATGTCGCAGGGTTGGTGAACGTGGGCGAAAAAATGGTCTCGTTAATTGATTTACAAAGAACAATGGATATATAGCCACAGCGCTATGTAGCAACAAAAACAAACATAAAGGTGGTGATGGGCATGGGATGGTTTAGTAATCCGAAGCAGTCAGAATCAAGTAATGACTTAATCGTTAATGCATTAAATAAATCATTAGCGGTTATTGAGTTTGAACCCAGCGGCAGAATAATTACGGCTAATTCAAACTTTTTAAATGCAATGGGATACCGCTTAGAGGAAGTGCAAGGGCAGCACCACTCTATGTTTGTTGAACCAGATGAAGCACAGAGCAGCGAGTATAAAAATTTTTGGCAACGCTTGCGCGGTGGTGAGTTTATTTCTAATGAGTTTAAGCGTCTTGCTAATGGAGGGCGAGAAGTATGGATCCAAGCTACCTATAACCCAATTATTGATAGCCAAGGGCAAGTGCTAAAAGTAATTAAATTTGCTACCGACATTACCGAACAAAAGAAACAGGCCGCTGAAGCGCAAGGCCAACTTGAGGCAATTAGTAAATCTCAGGCGGTGATTGAGTTTAATCTTGATGGCACAATTATTACTGCCAATGACAATTTTTTAAATGGTTTAGGCTATCAACTTAGCGAAATAAAAGGCCAGCATCATAAATTATTTGTCGACCCAGAATACGCTAAAACAAACGAGTATAAACAATTTTGGGATAAGTTAGGACGAGGCGAGTACGACTCGGGCGAGTACATGCGAATAGGCAAACAAGGGCAAGAAATATGGATTCAAGCCTCTTATAACCCTATTTTCGATTTAAACGGCAAGCCTTATAAAGTTATTAAATACGCCAGTGATATCACCGCGCAAAAACAGCTAGAGCGCGAGTCTAAAAAGGCTGCCGATTTAGCAAGTGCGTTAACTGTTTGCCAAGCCAATGTAATGATTGCCGATAAAGACCTAAATATTGTATTTGTAAACGATCAGGTTAAGTTAATGCTCAAAGCGCGAGAAACTGAGTTGCAAGGTGTGCTACCTAGTTTTTCTGTTGATAATTTAATAGGCACGTGTGTTGATGATTTTCATAAGCACCCAGCTCATCAACGCGAACTATTAAAAAACTTAAAACAACCTTATAAAACTGAGTTACGTTTAGCGGGGCTTATTTTTAGTTTAATTGCTACACCGTGGATAAACCATGAAGGTAAGCATTTAGGCACCATTGTTGAGTGGGAAGATATTACCGATAGCGTAGCAAAAGCAGAACAAGAACGTGCTGAAGCACAAGAAAACTTACGAGTAAAACAAGCGCTTGATACCGTAGCAACAAACACCATGATAGCTGATGCTTCAAATGTAATTGTATACATGAACAACGCGGTTAAATCGATGATGAGTATTGCTGAAGATGATTTGAAAAAGGAGCTGCCTAACTTTGATAGCACTAATTTAATGCAGCAAAACATTGATATATTCCATAAAAATCCGGCTCATCAACAAAACCTACTAGCTAAGCTTACAACAACTTACCGAGCCGAAATAAAAGTAGGCGGGCGTACCTTTGGTTTAGTTGCAAACCCTATTTTTACATCAGAACAAGAACGCATAGGCACCGTAGTTGAGTGGGAAGATAGAACGGGCGAAGTTGCAATAGAAAAAGAAATTGCACAATTAGTCAGCGATGCAGGTAATGGCGATTTAGAAACCCGAGTAGATGAAAAAGGTAAAGAAGGCTTTTTCTTACGCTTAGCGCAGGGCTTAAACAGCTTAGTTGAAATTGTGGATGATGCCGTTAGTGATACCGCGCAAATGCTTGATGCAATGGCCAATGGCGACCTATCAAAACGCATAGAAAAAGAGTATCAAGGCTCGTTCGATAAGCTCAAGCAAGATGCTAATACCACAGCAGATAAATTGACCGATGTGATTAACCGAATTAACTCATCGGCCACGTTAGTAGCCAGTGGCGCAGAGGAAATTTCGCAAGGCAACGCTGATTTAAGCCAGCGTACCGAAGAACAAGCTTCATCACTTGAAGAAACCGCGTCAAGTATGGAAGAAATGACCAGTACTGTAAGGCAAAATGCAGATAACGCAAAAGTCGCTAACGATTTAGCCGAAGAAACCTGCGAGAAAGCAATTCAAGGTGGTGAAGTAGTTAATAGAGCTGTAACGAGTATGTCGGCCATTAACGAGTCGAGTAAAAAAATTGCAGACATTATTGGCGTGATTGATGAAATTGCCTTTCAAACTAATTTACTGGCACTTAACGCCGCCGTTGAAGCAGCCAGAGCGGGTGAGCAAGGCCGTGGCTTTGCCGTTGTTGCTGGTGAGGTGCGTAATTTAGCGCAGCGCTCAGCTGGAGCAGCCAAAGAAATTAAAGAGCTTATTAGAGACAGCGTTGCAAAAGTTACCGATGGCTCTGTGCTTGTAAATGAGTCGGGCGAAACACTCAGAGAAATTGTTTCAAGCGTACAACGTGTTACGCAAATGATTTCGGATATAACCGAGGCCTCTGAAGAGCAAAGCGCAGGCATAGAGCAAGTTAATAAAGCGGTTGCCCAAATGGATGAAATGACCCAGCAAAATGCGGCACTAGTAGAAGAAGCGTCTGCGGCGGGCGAGTCAATGGCTGAGCAAGCAAACGAGATGCGTCAGTTATTGCACTTTTTTTCACTCGGGCAGCAAGGTATAAACACATTGCCAAATACGCACTTTGAACGCTCAGCGCCCCCTGCGCGCCAACCTAGTGGCTATTTAAAAAATACCCAACCCAAAGGCGAAAACTTTATAGACTCAGCAGATGAATGGGAAGAGTTTTAGTCATTACTGGCTTGCTAGTTAATACCCTAGCAAGCCTGCTTTACAAGGGATGGTATGACAATGAAAGAATTTTTATGTACCGATAAAGATTTTAAAGACATTGCCACTTTAGTTTATAACGCGTGCGGAATTGTACTTGGCGATCATAAACGCGAAATGGTGTATTCCCGCTTAGCAAGAAGGGTAAGAGAGCATAAACTTAAAAACTTTTCTCAATACTTAGAGTACTTAGACAATAATAAAGAAGCTGAGTTTGACGCATTTATTAATGCTATTACCACTAACTTAACCTCCTTTTTTAGAGAACCCCACCACTTTGAGTTTTTAAAAAACACCATAGTGCCGCAGTTACTTAGCAGTAACAAAGTAACAAAACGAGTACGCGTATGGTCAGCGGGTTGCTCTACAGGCGAAGAGCCTTACAGCTTAGCAATAACCCTTGCCGATTTATTCCCAAGTTCTTGGGATGTAAAAATTTTAGCAACCGATTTAGATTCTAATGTATTAGCCAAAGCACAAGCGGGTATTTATACCGCGGCTAATGTAAATGGCTTAGAAAACAATGTACTTAAAAAGTGGTTTTTAAAAAGCAAAGATGGGCAAACATATAAAGTAAAACCACAGTTAAATAAACACATTTTTTTTAAACGCCTTAACCTTTTACAAGAATGGCCCATGAAAGGGCAGTTTGACTTAATTTTATGTCGTAACGTGGTTATTTATTTTGATAAAGAAACAAAAGACACCTTATTTAGACGTTATGCAAATGCACTTAATCGTGACGGTTATTTGTTTTTAGGGCACTCAGAGAGTATGGGAAAAGAGCATTCTGAGTTTAAAAATTTAGGGAAAACCATGTATCAAAAGCAACACAATGCACGCACAGTTTAGGCCTGTGCTCCCAGGGTTTGAACATATAAAACGTTACTGGGATGCAGGGCGCACAAGCGTGGTGGCAAAAATATTACCTGGCGAATTTTATGTCTCAAAAAATGATGAGCTTATTTCTACAGTGCTTGGGTCGTGCATAGCCGCGTGTGTTTACGATGAAAAAGCCGGTATAGGTGGCGTAAATCATTTTATGTTGCCAGTAAAAAAAGGCCTAGAATTAAACAGTGCCCATAGTTTGAGCTGCCGCTACGGAAACTGGGCAATGGAATACCTGATCAATGAAGTACTCAAAGGTGGTGCTGCGCGAAAAAATTTAAAAATAAAACTCTTTGGTGGCGGCAAAATAATTAGCGCAATGACCGACATAGGGATAGGTAATATTAGCTTTGCCAATGCGTATATTCAGGAAGAGTCGCTCAATCTTGTTGCACAAGATATGGGGGGGCCGTGGCCTCGAAAAATTTTTTTTCATCCGCATACGGGCAAAGTCCACGTAAAAAAGCTGAAGAATTTGCACAACAACACAATTGAAAAACGCGAAGTGCGCTACCTGCAAAACCTTAAGCAACAAGATAAAGCCACCGAGACTAACATAGAGCTGTTTTAGGAGCCGTAATGGTTAAAGTTCTGATAATAGATGATTCACCACTGATAAGGCGTTTGCTGAGCGAAATATTATCTCAGGCTAGCGATATCGAGGTTGTTGGCTGTGCTGAAGACCCTTATCAAGCACGAGAAATGATTAAATTGCTCAATCCAGATGTGCTTACCCTCGATGTAGAAATGCCAAAAATGGACGGCATTAGCTTTTTAAGAAACCTAATGCGCTTAAGACCTATGCCCGTTGTGATGATTTCTACACTAACCCAGCAAGGCTCGCCTATCACCTTAGAAGCGCTTGAGCTTGGTGCGGTGGATTTTATTGCCAAGCCGACCGTGAATGTTAAGCAGCAAATGAGTCAATATGCATATGTTGTGCAGCAAAAAGTGCGCGTGGCAGCAGGTGCAAGGGTAAGAAGTTTTAAAAAGGTAAGCACAGTGAGCGAGCCTTTACCTAGCAATGCACAATTTTTATTAAACAAGGTAATAGCGATAGGGGCTTCAACAGGGGGCACAGAAGCAATAAAAGAAGTGCTTATAAAAATGCCCACCAATTGCCCTGCGATTGTGATTACCCAGCATATTCCTCCGGTATTTAGTACCTCGTTTGCCCAGCGTATGGACCGCACCTGTGCAATTAACGTAAAAGAAGCGCAGCACGGCGACAAGCTCACTGCGGGATGGGCTTATATAGCCCCAGGTGGTTTGCACTTAAGCATAAAAAAAAGAGGGGCAAGTTTATATTGCGAGCTTGATGATTCTGAGCCTGTTAACCGCCANAGCGTTACTAACCGGTATGGGGAGCGATGGAGCAAAGGGGTTGCTTAGCATTAAACAAGCGGGTGGTTACACCATTGCACAGGATGAGTTTTCTTCTGTGGTGTGGGGAATGCCCAAAGCGGCGGTTGATTTAGGCGCCGCTCACGAAATTGTTGCGCTTGATAAAGTAACCCAGCGCTTATTGCATCAGGCTATAAAGGTGTAATTGCTACTGAATAACCCACGGCTGCGAAAACCAATAGTAACTACCAGGGTGCTCAATAGAAGGGGCGGTACAATTAAAGCGTGAACGGCCTTTATTTAGCGCCTTTGGTGAGTCAATTTTTACAGTTGTGTCGTTTATCCAAGTTAACTTAGCCTGCCCTACACTTGATACATAACACGCAAACTGACTTTTATGAAAATCACCCATTTCAAACTCAATGCTGAGCGTTGGTGGGTTTTGTGAGGTTACACTGTCTTGGTAATCTAGGGTTTTAATACTAAACGCCCGAGAGTTTAATTTTGTAATTAACGTATCTAATTTACTGTAAAAGCCAGAGGCTGGAAAACGCGGTAAGCGGGTAAAGTTAGCGTTTTTATTTACAGCGCCTGAGTGCTGACCAATGCCAATAAAGCCAAGCTCTTTTACAAGCGCTTGTAGTTTGTTATTAAACTCACCATACGGGTACGCTAGGTATTTATAATCGTGGCCTATTTCTTCTTTAATACGCTGTTGAGAATGCAAAATATCTTGTTTAATACGTGCTTGCCACTGTGCATCGCTCTCATCTTTTAGCTTAATATGCAGGTAGTCATGCTGGGCAGTGTGATTGGCAATTAACGCCCCTTTGCCTGCGAGCTCTTTTAATTTATCCCACCCCATTACGTAGCCTTTGCCTTCATCAATAAGGGTAGGGTTTACAAAAATAGTATAGGGGTAACCAAATTTTTCTAAAATAGGCGCTGCCTGTTCGTAGTTATTGTTGTAACCATCGTCAAAGGTGATAGCGACTGTTTTCTCAGGTAAAGTTTTGCCTTGTTGTAAAGCGCTTATTAGCTCATTTAGCGCAATAACATTAAAATTATGCTCTTTTAAGTAGCTCAAATGCTTGGTAAATGTATTTGCGCTTACACTGGTCACAGCGGGAAGGGTTTCGCTTACATGGTGATACTGTAAAATAACCGCCGCATGAGCACGTACTGATAAACAAATGAGAGTAATTAAAACTAAATGAAACAATTTCTTAAACATAATAAGGCACACCATAAAAGCTTGCTGTTGCTAGCGGGTCCAATGATATTATCAAATATTACTGTCCCACTGTTAGGAATTGTTGATACCGCTGTTATTGGCCACTTAGGTAGCGCACATTACTTAGCGGGCATCGCACTTGGCTCAGCTGTTATTTCTATTTTATTTTGGCTCGCCGGTTTTTTACGTATGAGCACCACAGGGTTAGTGGCCCAAGCATACGGGCAAAATAACTTAACACAGTTGGCAGCGCTTTTAAAACGCAGCTTATTGCTTGCCGTGTGTGTGGCGTTAGCGCTTATTGCCTTATCGCCCTTGATAAAAAATGCCATTGCATTTTTATCAGGCGCAAATAGTGAGGTTCTTGCTCAAGCATATCAGTATTTTAGTATTCGTATATTTAGTGCCCCTGCCGCACTTTGTAATTTAGTGCTGCTTGGCTGGATGCTTGGCGTACATTATGGGCGCGGGCCATTTTACTTGCTGCTAGTGACCAATATTACCAACATAGTGCTCGATATATATTTTGTGGTGTATTTAGACTGGGCAGTAGCGGGAGCAGCGTGGGCGTCGTTAATTGCAGATTACAGCGCGTTGGCTTTTGCGTTGCTACTAGTGATTAAGCTCGCTAAAAAGCAAGGCGTGGAGCTAAGCGTGCCCAACTGGCTCAGTGTTAGCAAAATGGCAGAGCTACTTAGTTTAAATAGAGATATATTTATTCGCTCTTTAATTTTGCAATTATGCTTTAGCTTTATGACCTTTTATGGCGCCCGCATAGGTGAAACAACGCTTGCAGCGAATGCCGTGTTACTTAACTTTTTAATGTTAGTAAGCTTTGCACTTGATGGAATAGCCTATGCAAGCGAAGCCAAAGTTGGTCAAGCTAAAGGTCAGCGAAGCGTTAATAACATTAGACTATGGGTAAAAATAAGTGTGTTTTGGGGGATGCTTTTTGGCGTGTTATACAGCGTATTTTTTGCTGTATTTGGCAGCGCTATTATTAAGCTTTTAACCAATGTACCCGAGGTAATAGAAGCTGCGACAAATTACTTACCGTGGGTAATAGTATTGCCTATGTTAGCAATGAGCTGCTTTTTGTTTGATGGCGTATTTGTAGGGCTTACACGGGCAAAAAATATGCGTAACAGTATGATTCTTTCAGCTGCTGTTGGCTTTTTTGGGGTGTTTTGGGTGTTTATAGAGTGGCAAAATAATGCGTTATGGCTGGCTATGAGTTGCTTTATGCTTATGCGCGGCGTTACGTTAATTATTAAGTATTTGCAGTTAAAAGCAACTAATCAGCTGCTAGATTAAGCGAACGTGTCATTTCCATAGGTCGGGGTCGTGATCTTTTGGCCCCATATCTTTTAAAACTTGCGAGAAACGATTGGCAAAAATACCGCTATAACCCCATGCAGCAAAAAATAATGCCGGGATTAAAATAACCACACCTATAATTTGTAAACTAAAGTGGGTGTAGTAGCCAAGGGCAATAAATATCACGGCTAGCACAAACAGTGCTAAGCCGCGAAAAAAGCGCGTTAAACTCAACTTAGGGTTACTCCCTAAGCGATAAATAAGCGGCTTTAACATTATTGCTTAGTAATAAGAGTGATCGCCCGCTTGGTGCTCGGTAATGTCGGCAACACCGGTGATTTCCTCAAACTTTGCAATCATTTCTTTCTCGATGCCTTCTTTAAGCGTTACATCGATCATAGAGCAGCCATTACAACCACCACCAAATTGAAGTACTGCAATACCTTCAGCGGTTACTTCAACTAGGCTTACTTGGCCACCGTGGTTAGCTAGCTGTGGGTTTACTTCGGTTTCTAGCATGTGTTGAACACGCTCATTTAGCGATGCGTTATCGCCTAGTTTACGTGCCTTTGCATTAGGCGCTTTTAAAGTTAACTGAGTGCCCATTTTGTCGGTAACAAAATCAATTTCAGCTTCTTCTAAAAAAGGGGCGCTTTCTGTATCTACTACGGCATCAAAACCATTAAAGTTAAGACGAATATCGCTGTCTTCTACGGCGTCTTCTGGGCAATAAGAAACACCACATTCCGCTTGTGATGTACCAGGGTTTACAACAAACACACGAATATTAGTTTGTTGTGCTTGATCTGCTAAAAGTTTAGCAAAATGCGCTTGTGCTGTTTCGGAAATAGAAATCATAAAACCGTCTATACTTGACTAAATTACTCGGATACTGCATATCATACTCCGCTCATCGTGTTGCGGCTAGTGTTGAGCGTAAAAAGTTGGCATCTATTTTTAGCAATGCTAGCGTGCAAATAACAAACATTTTTAGAGTGATTTATATGCGCTGGATAGTAACTATAATGGTGGCAATACTTAGCTTTTCAAGTATGGCAAAACCACTTTCGTATTATTTTGAACAAGATGTAGAGTTTGATAAAACAATACCCACCCCACAAGACGTACTTGGTTACGAAGTAGGTGAGTGGCATGTAAGGCACGACCAACTGGTGCGTTACATGGAAATTCTAGCGCAAAAAAGTAATCGTATAAATTTTGAAGTAATAGGGCGCACACACGAGCAACGTCCGCTTGTGATGCTAAGTATTAGCAGCGCTGAAAAACTAGCTAACTTAGAGCAAATTCGCCAAGCGCACTTAGCCCGTTTAACAAACAGTGAGCAAGCTAAAAACACACAAAATGAGCCTGCTGTAGTTTGGATGGGATACAGTGTGCATGGCAATGAGTCATCAGGCAGCAATGCCGCTTTATTGGTTGCGTATTACCTTGCTGCAGCGCAAGGCCCAGAAATAGAAAAACTATTAAATAATACCGTTATTTTGCTCGACCCATCACTTAACCCCGATGGCTTGGCTCGCTTTGCTAATTGGGCTAATAGTAATCGGGGGATGAACTTATCAAGCGACCCTAAAACGCGTGAACACGTAGAAAGCTGGCCAAGTAGCCGTACAAATCACTATTGGTTTGATTTAAACCGCGATTGGTTATTACTACAACACCCAGAGTCGCGTGCACGCATTGCTAAATTTCATCAATGGAAGCCAAATATTCTTACCGACTTTCATGAAATGGGGCCAAACAGCAGCTACTTTTTTCAACCTGGCATTGCCAGTCGCAAGCACCCAATTACCCCAGATGAAAACGTAACGCTTACTAAAGCTATAGCCAATTACCATGCTAAAACTTTAGATAAAAATAATGCCCTTTATTTTACCGAAGAAAGCTTTGACGACTTTTATTACGGCAAGGGTTCAACCTACCCCGATGTAAACGGCGGTATAGGTATTTTATTTGAGCAAGCCAGCTCGCGTGGACATGTACAAGAAACCATAAATGGTACGCTTACGTTTCCTTTTACTATTAAAAATCAGTTATTAACAAGCCTATCAACCTTTAAAGCAGCGGTAGATAACCGCGAGGCGCTATTAACCTATCAGGCTAAATTTTATAACCAAGCAGTTGATTTAGCTGATGATGAAAGTTTTGAAGGCTATGTGGTTGAGGGCGCTAAAGACAACACCCGGATTAAACTATTTTTAAACCTGTTAAAGCAGCATCAAATTAATGCCTATCCACTTACAAAAGCGCTAAAAGCCAATGGCAAAAACTTTAGCACCCAGAGTTATTTTGTGCCGTTAGCTCAGCCACAGTTTCGTTTAGTAAAAGCTATTTTTAGTGAGCAAAAAAGTTTTGCCGATAACACATTTTATGATGTGTCGGGCTGGACACTCGCCCACGCTTTTAATTTAGAGTTTGCACAAGTAAAAAGTAGTTGGGGCTTAGAAGTAGCCAGCACTGCGTGGCAAAAAGCAGTTAAACCATCATTTGCTGCGTTAAAGCAAAGTTATGCATTTGGCTTTGCCTGGGACGATTACTTAGCGCCTAAAATGCTAAATAGCTTGCTAAAGCAAGGCATTAAAGCGCGTGTCGCGTTAAGCGCCTTAACAGCTAAAAGCAGCACCACCGAAATAGACTTTGCACCTGGCAGCATTATTGTCCCCGCAGGGCTGCAAACAAACCCTGATTGGGTGGCTATTTTAAACGATGCTCAAACCCAGTTTGGTATTGCGATAAAGCCTATTACCACGGGCCTTACAGGGAAAGGCGCCGATTTAGGCTCNGAGCCAAAAGTACTGCTTGTGGGCGGTAAAGGCGTAAGCCAATACGAAGCGGGTGAAGTATGGTATTACCTTGACCGCTTTGTTGGTATTTCTCCGACCATAGTAGAAATGGAGCGTTTAGGTAGCCTAGATTTAAATAATTACAGCCACATTGTACTAGCTAATGGCAATTATTCGGGCTTACCCGATAGCGATAAAGTTGCCATTAAAAGCTGGGTAAGAAAAGGCGGCGTAATTTGGGGTCACAAAGGCGGCGCTAAATTTTTAGCTGATCAGCAATTACTCAAGGCTAATTATTTATCTAGGCAAGATGTAGCCAGCGCTTTTAATACTCAAGGGCTAAATTACGCAGATAAAGATCATTTAGCTGGACGACAACGTATAGCCGGCGCTATTTTTAATACCGATGTAGACACCACGCATCCACTAACGTTTTCGCTTAATCGCGAAACGCTGCCTGTATTTAAAAATAGCACCTGGTTATTAGAAAAATCATCCGCCCCGTTTGTAAACATACTCACTTACCCGCAAAAACCACTATTAGCAGGGTTTACCGATGGCGTAAATGAGCAGCAAATTGCCGGTGCAGCAGCCATGATGGCCCACTCATACGGGCGTGGCAGTGTTATTGCGATGACAGATAACCCTGTATTTAGAGGATATTGGTACGGCACAAGCCGATTACTCAGTAATGCTTTATTTTTTGGTCACACATTTAGAGTAAGAGGTGATTAACTACCCCTTTAAAGTGGCGTTAAACACGTAGCAAAAGCCCAGACTTGTTTAGCGCCCGCTTGTTTTAATACTCGGGTAGCCGCGTTGAGCGTGGCGCCTGTGGTCATTACATCATCTACAATAACCACCGTTTTACCGCTCATATCTTGTGTACATACAAAGGCATTTTTTACATTTTTAATCCGCTTAGCTCTAGATAATAGTGACTGTGCTTGCGTGGCTTTATTGCGTATTAGCGCATTACTTATACAAATATGTTTTGCCAAACACGGTTGCCACACTTGGCTTACCTGATTAAACCCGCGTGTTAAAAAGCGCCCTCGGTGCAAAGGTAAAATAATCGCTATGTCGGGCTGGGTAGTTAAATTTTCAAAAAACACCGTTAGCTGGCGTTTAATTACTTGTTGCAGCGCTTTTTTATAGTGAATTTGATTATTAAATTTGAGCCGTTTAAGCCAATGCTCAAAAGGGGGTTGATAAAAAGCACAGGCAAAGAGCTTATCAAACTCGCAATGCGGAAACATTTCTACAATATCCGGGCGGTGCAATAAATTACTGTGCTTATTTAAATCAAACACGCTTAAATCCGTTAAGCAATAGTCGCACAACCCCTCTTGAGCACTAATAACTCCCTGACATTGCACGCAATAAGAGGGAAATAACCAATTAAAAAATGAGTGTTGCATTGGCTGCTCCTTGCGTTGCTTTCGTCAATGTAAGCGTTATGATGTGGCTAAGTTTGGTTAAGGTTAGGCAAATATGCAAAGCGAGTTAGTTTTATTACATGGTTGGGGCATGAACCAAGGCGTATGGCAATTAGTGCAGCCAGAGTTAACGTTTTTATGCAGTGGCTCGGTGCGCAGCATTGACCTGCCTGGCTTTGGCAACAGCAATAGCTGCCCAAGCCCTTATAATTTACACGATGCAGCTGAAATCGTAAGCGAGCAACTTAGCTCTGGCTCTATTTTAATGGGCTGGTCGCTAGGAGGATTGTTTGCTCTTTATATTGCTAAACATTGGCCAAATAAAGTATCAAAAGTAATTTTAGTTGCCTCAAGCCCTTTTTTTGCCGAGGCAGATGATTGGCCTGGAATAAAAGCCAGCGTGCTTGAGCAATTTAAAGAGCAATTAGTTAATCACCGAGAAAAAACCATAGAGCGCTTTTTAGCTATTCAGGCCATGGGTAGTGAGTCGGCACGCGATGATATAAAGCAGCTAAAGCACTTGCTAAATCAGTACAACGCCCCTAAAAGTGAGGCGTTAAGTGCGGGTTTAAATATTTTACAAAATGATGATTTACGCAACGTGTTTGCGCATTGCCCAGTGCCTATAAAAGCGATATTTGGCCGTTTAGATGCGCTGGTACCTTACAAAGCAATTAATAAAATGGCAGCTCTAAATACTGAGTTTGAATACGAAGTACTAGATAAAGCCTCCCATGCACCATTTATTTCTCATAAAAAAGAGTTTTTATCTGCCGTTAAATCAATGCTTTAAAATAGCCTAAAGAAAGGTACTGTTTAAAGCTTTATTTTGCCCATGAAGTGAGCGATAATTAAACAATATTTATTTTTTGGAGGTACAGCATGGCTATTGGTTCAGTATTTAATAGTGGTGTAGAAGGGTTTAATCGTGCAAGCCAAGGTATAGAGCGAGCAAGCGCAGAGATAAACCGTGCCACCATTGAAGAGCAAGACGATACGCAACTAGCCCAACAGCGCCAGTTAACAGCTGCGCGACCTGAAGAGGCTGTAACAGCGCCTGTTGCACAACCAGCTCGGGTTGACGAAGCGCTTGTTAATTTAAAAGTTGAAGAGTTTAATGCCAAGGCAAACACGCAATCTATTCAAACTGCAGATGAAGTGCTTGGTACGCTAATCGATATTAAAGTTTAAACGTTATGAATATTGTCACGCCATTTCCGTCTATCAATATAAACACCGCCAATGTTTATACGGAAACCGCTCGGCGTGACAACCAACTGCGCGAAGTTATTCCTGCCCCTGCACCCAATAGCGCCAGTAATACCGAAACCAAAGCACAAAGCGATGCTGATAAAGCAAAACTGCCAAGCAGTGCAGAAGCCGCCACCTATGATGCAACCGGTAAACTCAGTGATGAGCAAGCTGTTGAGCAGCGCCAGCAAGGCAGCGAAGATTTAGATAGCGAACAGCAACAAAACCAACAAGCAAGCAAAGACACCCCCGAAGAAGAGCAAGCTCAGCAACAGCTAGAATTAGAACAGCAGCAAATTGAAGAGCTTAAAGCGCGCGATACTGAAGTGCGTGTGCACGAACAAGCTCATGCATCGGTGGGTGGGCAGTATGCAGGCTCACCAAGTTATGAATACCAACGTGGACCAGATGGCACTAATTACGCTGTTGGCGGTGAGGTACAAATTGATGTATCTGAAATCCCCGGCGATCCGCAAGCCACTATAGATAAAATGCAAACGGTACGAGCAGCCGCACTTGCCCCTGCTGAACCTTCTAGTGCCGATAGAGCCATTGCCGCTGATGCAACCCAAAAAATGGCCGCAGCGCAAGCTGAATTATCAGCCCCTGCTGACGATGAAGCGCAAGCACAAGAGCCACAAAGTGCGTTGTCAATAAACGAAACCAGCACTGCTGAGTCTCAAAGCGATACTAATACCGAGCAATCACGCGACCCAGAAGTAGACGCACGAGCTGGCCGTATAGCTAATTTTTATCAAATGACTAGCTCACCCCAAAACGAGAGTGGTTTTTCTGCGTTTGGTTAACACCAGCTAAGCATTATTAAAAAAGCCGCTCACTGAGCGGCTTTTTAGTTTAAGGAGTCATCACTTAATGAAGCAAAAGGGTATTATTTTTTTACCTTTGCATTAGCAAATGCATCGGCAAAGGCATTACCCATCATGGCGTTACCGTTATCGCGCTTTGGTTTTGCTGCACGCGGTTGCTGGCCCTGATTACTGCGTTGCTTTTGCGGCGCGGCAGCGGGTTTATTGCTTGTGTCTATTTCATCATCTAAGCGCATAGTAAAGCTAATGCGTTTACGTGGGGCATCTACCTCAACCACTTTTACTTTTACAATGTCACCGGCTTTTACTACTTCGCGCGGATCAGAGATAAACTTATTAGTAATTGCCGAAATATGCACTAGGCCATCTTGGTGAACACCTACATCAACAAACGCACCAAAGTTAGCAACGTTAGAAACCACACCTTCTAAAATCATACCGGGTTTTAGGTCTGTGATTTTTTCTACACCGGCTTTAAATTCAGCAGTTTTAAACTCAGGACGAGGATCGCGCCCAGGCTTATCTAGCTCTTTAATGATGTCGGTAACGGTAGGTAAGCCAAACTTCTCGTCGGTGTAGTCATTAGCAACCAGCTTATTTAAAAACTCGCTATTGCCTATTAAGCTATTTACATCAAGGTTGTTACGCTCACAAATAAGTTTAACAACAGGATAAGCCTCAGGGTGAACTGATGAGTTATCAAGTGGGTCTTTACCCTGATTAATACGCAAAAAGCCTGCTGCTTGTTCAAACGCCTTAGGTCCTAAACGCTCAACTTTTTTAAGTTCGCTACGCTTAGTAAACGTGCCGTTAGTGTCGCGGTAATTTACTATATTTTGCGCTAAGGTTTTATTTAACCCCGATACGCGAGTAAGAAGCGGTACCGAGGCCATATTTAAATCAACACCCACTGAGTTTACACAGTCTTCTACCACTGCGGTTAGTGTTTGGCCTAATTGACTTTGCGATACATCGTGTTGGTATTGGCCTACACCAATTGATTTTGGCTCAATTTTAACAAGCTCGGCAAGTGGGTCCTGCAGGCGGCGCGCAATAGATACCGCGCCACGCAAAGACACATCTAAGTTAGGAAATTCATTTGCTGCAAATTCAGACGCAGAGTAAACAGATGCGCCGGCTTCGCTTACCATAATTTTATTTAATTTAAGCTCAGCATTGGCCTTAATAAGTTCGCCTACTAGCTTGTCAGACTCGCGTGATGCGGTTCCGTTACCAATCGCAATAAGTTCTACTTTATGCTGGCGACATAGTTGCTCTAATGTACGTAACGATTTTTCCCAGTGATTTTGTGGTGCGTGGGGGAAAATAGTTTGGGTTGTAAGCAATTTACCTGTGCCATCAACTACGGCAATTTTACAGCCAGTTCGCAAACCAGGATCTAGACCAAGCGTGGTACGCGGCCCAGCAGGGGCGGCCATAAGTAAGTCTTTTAAGTTTTTAGCAAATACATCTATAGCGCCGGTTTCGGCTTTTTCTCGCATGGCTGCTAAAAATTCATTTTCTAGGTGTAGGCCAAGCTTTATTTTCCATGCCCACTGCACAACACTTAATAGCCATGCGCTAGCTGCTTTATATTTCACATCTAAACGGTAGTGATCAGCAATCATTTGCGCGCATAGCTGGGCTGCATTTTCGCTGCTTGGCTCTGGGTTAATACTCAGCTGCAAAATACCTTCGTTACGCGCGCGCAACATAGCAAGTGCGCGGTGAGAAGGGACCTTTTTAAGAGGTTCTTGATGGTCAAAGTAGTCGCGGTATTTGCTACCGGCTTGCTCTTGGCCGTCAATAAGTGTGCTTTGTATAGCGCCGTGTTGGCTAATGTGGCTTCTAAATTTAGCTAATAACTTGGCATCTTCTGCAAAGCGTTCCATTAAAATAAATTTAGCGCCATCAAGGGCTGTTTTGGTATCAGCAATGCCTTTGTTGGCATTTATAAACTGCTGCGCTTGTTGTTCTGGCTCTAAGTTTGCGTCGTTAAATAGCGCATCGGCAAGTGGCTCAAGGCCTGCTTCAATGGCTATTTGCCCTTTGGTACGGCGTTTAGCTTTATAAGGAAGGTATAAATCTTCAAGCTCAGTTTTACTTTGTGCGCTGGTAATATCGGCACTCAGTGCTGGCGTTAATTTATTTTGCGATTCGATGGTTGATAAAATAAAGCTGCGGCGCTCTTCAAGCTCGCGCAAGTACGACAAACGTTGCTCTAAAAGGCGTAATTGCGTGTCGTCTAATCCACCGGTAATTTCTTTACGGTAACGCGCAATAAAAGGAACCGTTGCGCCTTCATCAAGTAATTTTGTAGCAGCAACAACTTGTTGCTGTTGTGCATTTAGCTCAGTGGCTAAACGTGCAGAGATATCGCTCATGCATAAACCTTTTAATACAAAAAATAAAACCAGAAAATCCCTCTGGTACTGTTATACCCAGCTTATTAAAGTTGCTATTTAATGAGTTTGGCAGGTATTTATTAGTTGAATAATATCACAGCAGGTTGTAATAAAAAGCTCTTAAAGCAAGCAATTTTGCTTGCTTTAAGATGGTTGGCTTGGCTGAGCTTACAAAGCGTAAAAGCGCGCTTTAGTAAGGGTGCTCTACGCTTTCTAAAACATCACTAAACGTGTGAGCAATAGGGGTAATATGCACTGGAATGTGTAACGTTTTAGCTATTTGACGCGCCGAAATTAACCCGCATATTTCGTTATTAGTGGTTGTTGCTAATAAAAACATGCTGCCTTGATGCTCCATTGTTTGTAGTGCATCGCCAATACTTGCATAGCTTAGGCTTTGCATACTTACGCCATTAAGTTGGCTAATAGGTGTCATAATGTAGCGTAAGCTCACTTCATTGCGGCTGGTATTTAAACGCTGTGCAATGGCCGTAATTTTAGCGCTTTGTAGGTCGGCACTTGAAACAATACCAATTAATTTTTGCGCATCATCAGTCACCAATACATAGTCAGAGTGCTCTGCTAGTACTTGTTTAAGCGCCTCGCTGATAGGAGTGTAGTATTGAGCGCGAATTGGCGTTTTTTGGGTAAAGTTATTGATTACGGTTAAAGCCGGAGATGTTAAATCAATAGTGGCTTGTTGATCTTCAAACGTGCTTGCAATAACGCCATGAGAAATATTTTGGGTACGTAATTCTTTAAAGTTAGACATAGTAGTCACCTTATTAGTTATAAAATTTAATCAAAAAGTAAAATTGTGAATTAAATTAAATAGCTAGGTGGACCACGTTGATATGCCGTACTAAAAGGACGGTATAGGTTTGTACTTTGGTAAAAAGATGAAACAGCATTAGGTAGCGGTTGAAACAACCTAATAGCAAATGCATTAACATGAGAATCTAAGTCAATGTCGGGGGTTGCTTGGTCAGGAAATTCACAAGCGATAAAATGATTAGATACACTGGCGTTATCTATACTTACTTCGGTGGTATTGGCATGCAGAGTCAAACTCACACTCATTAAAAGTGCAAACAATACGGCATTACTACATATGCGCTGTACTAAGTTTGACATAGCCACTACCTTAAAAATCAGGTTAAAGATAAACCTGCTAAACCAATATATATCCTAATGAGATATATTACACAATAAAAAATTTACCTGATCTGAATCAAAGTAGTTATTTATTAATAATGTTATGGGGGACTATTTTTGATATTCAATACTATTTACATACCATTCCTTTTTACCTTGCGGTGTAGGTACCTCAAACTCATCATCTACTTGTTTTTTTATCAGGGCGCGCGCCATAGGTGAGTCAATTGATATGTAGTCTTTACGGTCGTATATTTCATCAGGCCCTACAATTCTAAATTTTTTAACCTCGCCTTGCTCGTTTTCTATTTCTACCCATGCGCCAAAAAATACTTTACCGTCTTGCTGCGGCGAGTAATCAATAACTTTTAAACCGGGTAGGCGTTTGCGCAAATACCGAACACGACGATCAATTTGGCGCAGTAAGCGTTTATTATATTGATAGTCTGCGTTTTCTGAGCGATCGCCAAGGCTTGCCGCCCAGCTCACTATTTTAGTGACTTCACGGCGTTTAACGTTCCATAAATGGTCGTGCTCTTGCTGTAATTGTAAGTAACCTTCGCGGGTTATTAAATTTGTTTTCATGGGCTTTTATTCATTAACTCTAATGCTGTGCACGTTATTAAAATTGCTAAAATTTGTCGAGTGTAAACTTTAGGGCGTGTTGTTCTTTGATGGTCGAATTTGCAGCAGTATGTTTGGTTTTTAGGCAAGGCAGAGCCTATGAAGTGTGGTTATTCCCCATAAATAGGTGATAACGCAGCATAAATGCCAAACATGCGCTGCCCTTCGGGTTCTGCCTAGGGGCGATAAACTCTTTGTTACTCGGTTTTTACTTAGCCCACTAGGTTACAAAGCTCGCGCCGCAATTTAATCGCCCCTAGATTGAACAAATTTCAATCCGCAAAGGTCAACACGCCCTAATATTATAACTTTGAAATGTTCAGTAACAATCTAAGCGCGCAATTAGATTTTGATTATTAAGTTTTTCATTTATATTAACTATTAATTGGAAATAAAAATAAGAAACACGCAATGGGACACGAAACCACAAAAGTATTAGTTGTAGATGACGATATGCGCCTGCGCAGCTTACTAGAGCGTTATTTAGTAGAGCAAGGCTTTATTGTTAGAACCGCCGCAAACTCAGAGCAAATGGATAGACTTATTGAGCGAGAGAACTTTCACTTAATGGTGCTTGATTTAATGCTACCAGGCGAAGATGGTTTATCTATTTGCCGTCGGCTACGCCAAAAAGAAAACGAAATTCCTATTGTGATGCTGACAGCAAAAGGCGATGAGGTCGACCGTATTATAGGCCTTGAGCTAGGCGCAGACGACTACATCCCGAAACCGTTTAATCCGCGCGAATTACTGGCTCGCATAAAAGCTATTTTACGCCGCCGCGCCAAAGAAGTACCGGGCGCACCCGCAGCGGAAGAAAACTTAATAGCCTTTGGGCAATTTACGCTTAATTTAGCCACGCGCGAAATGAGCGAGGGCGATAAAACCATTTCACTCACCAGCGGTGAATTTGCCGTACTTAAAGCGCTTGTATCGCACCCGCGCGAGCCACTGAGCCGCGATAAACTAATGAACCTTGCCCGTGGGCGAGATTACAGTGCGCTTGAGCGCAGTATTGATGTGCAAGTATCGCGACTGCGCCGCATGATAGAAGTAGATGCTGCCAACCCGCGCTATATTCAAACTGTATGGGGTTTGGGTTATGTGTTTGTTCCTGACGGTGATAAGTAGTTTATATGGGATTTTTTCCGCGTAGTGCGTTTGGCCAAACTGTATTTTTAGTGGCCGCTTTACTGCTAATTAACCAAATAGTGTCGTATGTAACGGTGAGCTTTTACGTTGTAAAACCAACCATAGAGCAAGTAAATTTAATGCTCGCTAAGCAAATTAAAACGGTATTTATAGACTGGGAAGACGGCGTAGAAATCAACGACGAAGTGTCTGAAAAGTTTTTTGAAATTACAGGTATAGAAGTGATGACGCAGCGCGAGGCAATGCGCCAAGGGCTGGGTCAAACCCGAGAATACTCGATGCTGTCGCGTAGTATGTCTGAGCAATTAAATGGTTCTGCTCGGGTGCGTATTAGTCAAACCGACCCGCTGATTTATTGGGTAGAAGCGCCGCAAGCACCCGGTTACTGGGTAAAAGTACCGCTTAGCGGGTATCAAGAAAATAACCTTGAATTTTTAACGTTTTACTTATCAAGTATTGGTTTTTTAAGTGTGTTAGGCGGCTGGCTATTTGCTCGGCACTTAAACCGCCCATTAAAGGCGTTGCAGCAAGCAGCCGTGAAAGTGGGTAAGGGCGATTTTAGTAGTAAGCTTGAAGAAGAAGGCTCCAGTGAAGTTATAGAAGTTACCCGTGCATTTAACCAAATGTCGCGCGGTATTGCCGCTCTTGAAAACGATCGCCGTTTACTCATGGCCGGTGTTTCTCACGATTTACGCACTCCGCTTACTCGTATCCGCCTTGCCACCGAAATGATGAATGATGAAGATGACTACCTTCGCGAAGGCATCATTTACGATATTGAAGATATGAACGGCATTATCGATCAATTTATTGAGTATTTACGCCACCACAAAACAGATGAGCTTGCTTGCGAAGATATAAACGCGCTAGTGACTGAAGTGGTTAATTGTGAGCTTAAACAGCAACGCGCTATTACCTTTAAAGGCAACCCCAGCGTGGGGCTTATTCCGTTAAGTAGTGTGGCTATTAAGCGTGTAATTACTAACATGATTGAAAACGCGCTGCGTTATTCCGACGGCGATATAGAAGTATTAAGCTACTTTAATTCAAACAAAAAATACGTTGTGATAGCGGTAAACGATAACGGCCCCGGTATACCAGAAAGCGAACTAGAATCGGTGTTTGAGCCTTTTAAACAAGGTGATACCGCGCGTGGTAGTGAGGGGAGTGGTTTAGGCCTTGCCATTATTAAGCGTATTATTGATATGCACGATGGTAAAGTTAAGCTAGAAAACCGCCCAGAAGGCGGCCTAAGTGCACAAATTTATTTACCTATAAAAATACAAAACTCTGCACAGTAAGCTGTGCAGAGTTGGCTATTTCCATAACGTTAATAGTGCTAAAACTTAGAGTGCTTTAAAGCGGATTGCTGTACCACCACTTGTGGCTAGTTTTAAAGTTAGCTTGTCGTTTGCGCTAACTACGCGCTTTTCGATATCTAAATCGTACGGATTGTTTTTCCATTCAGCGTTTTTACCGTCTTGGTATATGTGCGCTTCAAACTTTTTACCCTTTTCTAAAAAGTCGAGTTTTACCTCAATAGTTCGGGCTTTCTCGTCGGTTACGGCGCCTAAGTACCAATCGTTTCCTGAGTATTTATCGCGTTTGCGCTCTTTACGGGCAAAAACAATAAAGTCGCCCACTTCGCCATCAAGCGCAATACTTTGCTGCCAATCGGTTGGTACGTCTTGAATAAATTGAAATGCATCAGGCTTGGCTAAATAGTTTTTAGGTAAGTCGGCGGCCATTTGAATTGGGCTATACAGCACAACATAAAGTGCAAGCTGCTTGGCAAGCGTTGTTTGTGGGCGGTTTGTATCATCGCCTAAGCCATTAAAGCCCATATCGAAAATGCCAGGGGTAAAGTCCATAGGCCCTGCCAGCATACGGGTAAACGCCAGCATAGGAATGTGCTCTGGTGGGTTGGGCGGCGTGCCCCATGCATTAAACTCTTGGCCGCGTGCCCCTTCGCGGGCAATCCAATTTGGGTAGGTACGACGCAGGCCTGTGTCTTT
>NZ_AUTO01000322.1:0-19998 GCF_000498055.1 Pseudoalteromonas sp. TB51 | reverse complement strand
AAGCCAAGACTTAGGCTATAACAAAGTGGAGGCTGCAAACCCACGTAATGCCGGTGCGGCCGATATTTCGTTTGCTGCAAACCATGTTGATATGGCGCTTGATGGCCTAGGACTAATGGGCAGTGGCGCACACACTAAAAACGAAACCGCCGATTTAACCTCACTTAATAAAAACACCGCTAAAACAGCACTGCTTATTTACAGATTAGGGCAGTTATAAACGCAGGCTTAGCCTTTATGGGCTAATAGGCTCTAACCGTTTGCCTGCTACTTGCAATGCAAACTTACGCAACGTTTTAAGCTGCGGGCTTTCGGTTTGCCAATAGTGCCAGTACAAAGGTGTATCTATATAATATTCTGGGAATAAATCGACTAACTCCCCTTTTATCAGCGAGTCTCCTAGCTGTAATGTAGGTAATAGCCCATAACCTAGGCCTGCGATCATGGCTTGTTTAAATCCCTCTGACGAAGGGTAAATATGGGTAAACAGTGGGGCTGAGCCATTAATATCTTCTAAAAACTGGTGTTGTAGCTTGTCATACTCACTAAATACCAAGCACGGTAAATGCGCTAATTGCGAAAGCTCAGTAAGCTTATGTTGTTTTATAAAATCGGGGCTTGCAATGGCTTTGTAGCGTATGGCGCCAAGTGGGCTAACTAGGCCGCCATTAACCGGCTCGGGGGATGAGCTAATACACACCATAACCTCGCCGTCTTTCATTCTTTTATGGGCAATGGATTGATCTTCACTAATGACTTCAAAGCGTAATTTGCACGCAAGCTCTGTATCTAATACGGCGAGTGCTTCGGGAAGCCAGGTGGCAAGCGAATCCGCATTAGCAGCAAGCTTTACGCTAAGCGGGGTATTTAAATCTGTGTGCTCGTTAAGTGCCTCTACATTAAGGGCTACTTCTAGCTGCAATACTTGCTGTAAATGGTTAAGTAAGCGCTTGCCTAATGCTGTTGGCGTTGGCGGTTGGGTTCTTATTAATACGGGCTCGCCTAGTTTGGCCTCAAGCTGATGAATACGCCTACTCACCGCCGATTGGGTAATAAATAATTTTTTTGAGGCCTTTTCAAATCCGCCTTCACTTATAACGGCACTAAGCGCATTGAGTAACTGGTAATCAATCATGAGTTTTACGCATATAACAATAAATATATTCATTGGATTTGTAACAGAATCCCCCCTACCCTGCAAGGCATTGGATAACGGGTTTTATTTGAGTGGATTTGAAGTATGTCGTTTTTGTCGGGTGTGATGCTGGGGCTGAGTTTAATTATTGCCATTGGGGCGCAAAATATTTGGATTTTAAGCCAATGTATGGCGGGCGCTAACCGTTTTGTTTTAGCTGCGGTTTGTATACTTTGCGACGCCACGCTAATTATTGTAGGTGTATTTGCCGCTAATGAGTTAAAGCTATGGCTGCCGGGGTTATTACCGTGGTTAACGTGGGGCGGTATAGCTATGTTACTTTACTTAGCATTTGGCTCTGCGCGCAGCGCAATTAAAGGCACATCGGGGTTAAAAGTAACTCAGGTAATAAAAGTGAGCTGGTGGAAAACGGCCCTTGCGGCCTTTGCTATAAGCTTACTAAATCCACATGTTTATTTAGACACCGTATTGCTGCTTGGCAGCATTGGCGCATTACAACCCGCGCCTATGCACTTTGCTATTGGTGCTTGTGTGGCCTCTGTTATTTGGTTTAGTAGCTTAGTGTTGTTTGCGCCAAAATTAAAAAAGGTTTTAAGCTCCCCGTTTAGATGGCGCGTATTTGATAGCTGTATTGCGGTTATTTTATGTTTTGTAGCGTTTCAGTTATATAACGTGCCAAGCCAATAAGCCAAAACAGCGGTAGTTATGTATTTAACTACCGCTGTTGTTAGCCGTTTTTTAAAAGACTAAGACATTATTTTATAAAGTAATTCTCGCACTGTGGCCGGTTCAAACGGTTTATCACAAATGGCATCAACTCCTGCTTGCGCAATATTAGCTAGGTGAGTGTCGTTTGCCTCTGAGCTCACCATTAAAATAGGAATATGCGAGTAAGCATTTGAGCCACGTACAGTTTCGGTTAGTTCGCGACCATCCATTTCTGGCATGTTGTAATCGGTAACGATTAAATCGAACGATTGCTCACTAAGGTGCGCTATGGCTTCTTTTCCGTTTTCGGCTTCTACGGGTTCGGGGATCCCCATGCCAGCAAGTACGCGTATTATGTGTTTACGAGCAAAGCGGCTGTCGTCTACTACAAGTACGCGAAGTAGCGTTACATCAAAATGATCAAGATCTACTTCTTCTTCGCTTATTATATCGAGGGTTGCTTTGAGTGCGCGAGTAATGGCTTTTGCGCTAAAAGGTTTAGGTAAAATAGCCAACACACCGGATTGGCGTAGTTGCTCAAGGTACTTTTTATTACGCTCACTCGATATAAGCATAAAGGGTTGATGTTCAGTGGCGGGATTAAGTCTTATTTTTTGCAATAGTGAGTCGGCTGTACCGTCTGATAAGTACATCGAGCTTATTACTAGGTCTGGGTGGTAACTTTCAAGTAACGATAAAACCTGCGCTTGGGTAGCCGCTGTTTCTACTTGTTTAACACCACTTTCTGCAAGCGATTTTATTATTATTTTTTGCTGAACCTCTGAAGGCTCTACAAGTAAAATGGACAAGTTTGCTATTGCAGTTAGGTCGCTCATTCAAGTCTCTTTAGTATTGTTATAATGAGGATAATAATAACATTGTTGACTCGTTAATATTATATAAAGAGATTGTAATATTTAAGAAAACATTAGCAATCTCTTTAAAATATAGCACTTTCTAATTAGATTGGATGTATTCTAATGCATTCATTTTTTTGTACGTTACGTTGCTGTGCATTATGTGAACAGGGTTAGGGTCCACTACTTCTACAGGTATATCGTAATTACGGGCTATTTCTAATGCCATTTGGGTGATATTTACACTAAACGAGGTGCCCATAAATACAATTTTATCGGCGTTGAGCATACGCTGTTGTGCTTCGGTTATTCTGTAAAGCTCGGTGTAAAATTCATCGAACAACAACACAAAAGGCTTAAACGAATGATTAAGCTCAGGTGTTTGGTTTTGAACATTAAATAGCTCAAAAAGAGACTCATGCAGGCGGCTTTCATCTACACTATCCCACGGTGTCATAAGCGGTTTAACGGCTTCGCCTTGCTCATGAAATAACGTCATTTGATCGAGCCTGCCGTGTATAGCAATGTAATTTTTGTTACCGGCTTTGCCATCAAGGCCATCTATATTTTGGGTTATTAAATTTTTATCGCTCAGCCAATGGTGTACTTCATTCGGGCCATGGTTACGATAGGCAGCAAAACGGTTGTAATACCAAGCTAAAAACTCGCGCGGATTGTTTTGATACATAGCACGCGTGGCCATTTCCATAGGCGTATAGTTTTTACTGCCTATAGTCCAAAAGCCATCTTCGCCTCTAAATGTAGGTATGCCACTAGCAGCACTTACCCCTGCACCGGTAATATAAAGTGTATTCACTGTGTTACCTCGTACCCTAATACATCGCTTATTACTTGCTGTTGATTATTCATGCCGCCAATACGATATAAAGCCCCGTTATGCTCAAGTAGGCCACGGTGATCCATACTGCCAACAGCTACATTAGGTAATACCTGCCACATGTTTTGCTTTATATTAAAACGCCACACATGGTTGCTCGCCGGAGCGGGCTGTTTATTGTAACCAATACCGTTGTAGTTATAGGGGTTATTAGAGCCGCCAATCATGTAAATATTGTTATTGTAGCTAGTAGCAGCCATACGGTAATGCGATTCACCTGTAGGATGAGGTAACGTGCGCCAATCTATTTTTAGCGGATTGTTGGCATTTATTGTGCCTTTTAAACACTGCGCAACACCTGCAAAAGAGCGGCGAGAATCTGGATTTGCTTGGGTTTTAACGCCATCGCAAATAACAATAGTATTACCACTAATCGCAGCCGCTTGGCCAAATACTGGCTCACCTAAAAAAGGCGACGCCTGCTGCCATGTATTGTTTTTAGTATCGTACACTTGTACTAAATTTACGTTGCCATCGTTATGCCAACCGCTAATAAGGTATATGTAACGCTCTTTGTAGCTTAGCGCTACGCTGTCATCAACTGGTACTGGCATGCTTGCAAGGTGTTTATACGTATTGTTTTTTATATCGAAACGGTACACATCGGGGCTTGAAATTTCAGTATGATCGCTATCTACCGTGTAGCCACCAAATATATAAGCGTATTCACCTAAGCCCACTGCAGTACTGGCTAAGCGTCCCTTTAATGGCAAACTTGAAGGCACACTCGCTTGTTGCTGCCAAGCGCTGTCGCCTAGTTTTAGTGAAAATACCTTATTGTGTACATCTGTGTGTTGTTTGTTTTTACCAAGCCCCATAAAACTCAAAAAATAGCGTTGGTTTTCAACAGTAACCTTAGCTACGGCATTGTTTGCAACGGGTTCGGGTAAAGCAGGAAGGCTTGCTAGCGCGATAGAAAAAAGAAGGCTCATAAAAACAAATAATATAAAAGTGACTAATACACTTAGGGTAAATTATTTTACCTGCATGAACCAGCTAACTATAAGTAATTTACCTTATTAATGCGTGTGTTTAGGTGTGCTGCGTTTTACAAACCATCTAATAATTAATGGCGTAGCCAGCGAGCTAAATTAGATAAGCGTATTTACAAGCAGCGCCTAATGTACACTGCCTTATTAGTTGATTTTGAAGCTTTATTTGTTAATTTTATTTAAAAACTGCAAAACTTTAATAATTTAGCGTTAAGTTTTAAAACACGCTTACTACATAGTAATTTATGCTAGTTAGCCTAAGAAAGTGTACTTTTAGCGATATAAAGTATGCTAATATTTTGTGGTAACAAATGTTTTACAAAAATATATCCTGTTTTTGATTTTTGATCCCTGTGGAGAAACCTAGGTGAAAATACCTAAAAAGTTATTGTGCTCACTTATTATTGCCTCACCAATACTTGCTGCAGAACCATTAAACGACGATGACTTAGACCTTGACACGTTAATGGGGATGGATGTTCAAGCAACTTCTGCAATGAAACGAGCACAATCGGCCTTTAGCACCGCCTCTTCTATTTATGTGCTAAGCGAAGAGCAAATTACAAGCTCGGGCGCTACCTCTATTCCTGAGGCATTAAAAATGGTGCCAGGCCTTGCCGTAAGACAACTTGATAACAATCAATGGGCTATTTCTGCGCGCGGTGTTGCTTCACGGTATTCCAGCAAATTATTAGTAATGATAGATGGGCAAAGCCTATATACCCCCAAATTTGCGGCTGTGTATTGGGAGTCGTTGCATGTGCCTTTATACGATATTGAACGCATTGAGGTTATTCGTGGTCAGGGCGGGTTGCTATGGGGTAATAACGCAAATAACGGCGTTATCAATATCATTACTAAAAATAGCTTAGATACACGCAACACTTACGCTAAAGCAATTACAGGTAATCAAATAAATGCCGACATAAGCCTTCGCCATGGTGGTGATATTTCTGATATTGGTAGTTACAGGGGCTACTATAATACTAAAAATACCGCACCTTCTAAAAAAGGCAGCCGCATTAAACCTAATGACTTTACTAAACAGCACGCTGGCGGCTTTAGAGCTGATTTTACGCCAAGCGATGAGTGGTCAATCCTCCTGCAAGGGGATCATACCCACACAGAGCATGGCCAAAACCTTACTGGGGTAGTAGATGCGTCTAACCGCAGTCAGCAGTTTCCAACTATTGCAGATAGGCGCGATACGCGATTAATGACCCGTGTTGAGCATCGTCTTTCAGATAATGCAAACCAAATGCTGCAAATGTCGTGGCTTAAACAACATGGTGAACAACCCTATATAAATGAAGATTTTGAATCGATTGACGTTGATTATCAAATGAACTTTATTACCGGAGCACTCCAGGTAGATTGGGGGCTTAATTATCGATTTAATGATATTTCTTTTCAAGACAGCATTTTTATCAATAGCGATAAAGACCTAGAAGACCTTCATCAATACGGTGCCATGCTGCAAGCGCAATACAGTGTTATTCCAGATACGTTAAACCTCATTGTAGGCACAAAAATAGAGCATAACGATTTAACCGGTTGGGAAAACCAACCCCTTGCCCGCTTTACCTATCAGCCAAATAGCGAACACCTAGCATGGGGTTCAATTTCACGAAGCGTACGTATTCCTACACTAATTGAATTTAACGATAACTTTAGAGTAAATGGCCAAAAAATCTCAGACGTTATTGGCATGCAGTCGGGTATTGCTGAAATAGATCAATACCATATAGCTACATTTTTAAATGGTAACGATAACGTAAAAGCTGAAAATTATATCTCGTACGAGCTAGGCTACCGTATATCAAAGGCGGAGTGGTCTTTAGATGTTTCTGCATTTAATACGCAAGCGGATGATGTGGCCGTAATTAGCTTAAACCCTCATGTAGAACAATTTATACCTGCATTAAACTTTTACTTAGCCGGGGAAGTGTCACAAGCATTTGCGGCGCTTCAAACAACAAGCTTAGATTACGACTTTGTTTCGATAGGTGAAACCACCACAACCGGCGGTGATTTATTGTTCTCGATGCAACTAATGGACGACTTAAGCAGCGAAGTTGGCTACAGCTATACAAAAATAGATTACGACTTACCTAATGCAACGCGCCCTACTATTGGCTACGACTCAGTAAACAGACAATTATTTACTAAACTGAATTACCAATTAAGTGAGCAGCATTCTATTTTTGCCACGCTAAGAGCCGAAAACTCAAGCACTTACAATACAGATAACTACACCGCTGTAGACCTTACATGGAACTGGAAAATAAACAATAACTGGGCCACAGCAGTATCAGGCAAAAATTTATTTGCAGGCTCACACATAGAATACGCCAATACTCGCGAAACATTTACGGTTCCTAATTACATAGACGAGTGTGTTACGTTTTCTGTTAGTGCAACATTTTAAGAGAGCCAATGCTTAAGCCTTTAAATCGATTGCTTTACCTATTTTTTTGCCTTGCGCTTTGTACAAGCTCAAGCGCTTTTGCAGTGCAAAAAGAATATGTGCTTAAAGCAGGCTTTTTATATAACTTTGCCCGTTTAGGGCAATGGCAATCTGCACCCGAAAACGGCTCCGACTTTTTAATTTGTAGCCCCGACAGCCAATTTATAGCAATAGCAAATGCCGCCCTAGAAAACAGAAAAGTACATAAACGCCACTTACGAAATAAACTAACTCCCCTCGAGGCAACTGCACTTGAGGGCTGTGATATAGTATTTATTACCGATAATACCTATAACATGTGGTTAGATGCCCACCCCGCGCTTAATTTAAAAAATACAATGATAGTTGGCGAAACCGATGGCTTTATAGCCGCACAAGGACATATTCGATTTTTCCTTTCAAGTAGTAAGGTGCGCTTTGAAGTTGCTCCAAGCAAGCTTAAAGAAGCAGGCATTACTATGAGCTCAAAAGTGCTGCGCCTAGCACGTGTAGTTGAGGGGTAAATAATGAAAAACTACTTCTCACTCAACTCAATGAGTAAAAAGCTGCTGTTTATTTTAATGAGCGTTGCGCTTATTTCTACGGCTACCGTTACTGCTGTTTTTAGCGCCTATGAGCTAAAAACCGCAAAACAAGAACAAACACAAAGCCTAAAATCACTCTCGCAAATATTAGCCCCCAATATTAGTACTGCTTTAATATTTTACGACACCGCCGCAATAAAAGAGCTGATTGAGCCGCTATTAATGCGCTCCGATATTGTATCGGTAGAAGTGATAAACAATTTTAGCCAACAACTTGCAAGCGTAACGTCGCCTAAATACAGCCAAGAAAGCTCAGCCCCGCATACAATAGAAGTAAAAACACCATTAACAATTGACGCTCAACGCTACGGTACGCTGATTGTGCGCGCAGACGACAGTGACCTAAACGACAGAGCCGCTTTTTATGGCCGGTTTATTATTGTATTAATGATTTTTAGCTTTATTTTAAGTTTGCTTGTATCGCTAATGCTCAGAAAACGTTTTTTAAACCCCATTTTATATTTAGCACAAACAGCAGAGCAAATTACCTCATCTAACGACTATAGCTTACGTGCAAAAGAGCTTTCAAAGGACGAAGTGGGTAAGCTAACAAGCTGTTTTAATACCATGCTGCAAACTATAGAACAGCGCGATAACCTGCTAGAAAACCAAGTAAAACGAAGAACAAAAGAGCTCGAAAATGCCAATGTTCAGCTGCATCAATATGCCTATCAAGATGGCTTAACCGACCTACCTAACCGCCGTTATTTTTATGAGCACCTGCAACAGCTTGTAAGCACACCTGAACAACCATTTTCTTTGGTATTTATTGATTTAGACGGCTTTAAAGAGGTAAACGATAGCTTAGGCCACGACTTTGGTGATTTATTACTTCACGAAGTGGCTAAGCGACTTCGCCGCTGCTTAAAACAGCAAGACATAGTGGCGCGCTTAGGCGGTGATGAGTTTACCCTAATACTCAAAGGAATAAGCGATACAACAGCGGTTTCGCACATTGCACACGATGTAATGAAAAGCCTGACCCGAACAATAACCATAAAAAACGAACATGTGCAGGTAACCGCGAGTATAGGCGTGGCGTTTTTTCCGCATGACGGCATATCGGTCGAAGCCTTAGTTAAACGAGCCGACCAAGCGATGTATTTGTCAAAAAGTAAGGGGCGAAACAGGTTTGAGTTTTTCTCATACGAAATGGAAGAACTGGCGATTGAAAAGCGCCGCCTTATAGAAGAAATACGCATTGGCTTAAATAACAACCAATTTGAACTTTACTATCAGCCAATATGGGACCCCCATTCACGTACGCTAAAAAAAGCAGAAGCGCTGATCCGTTGGAACCACCCAGAGCGAGGCATTATTGGCCCTGTTGAATTTATCGATATAGCAGAGCAAAATGGCTTGATAAAAGAGCTAGGCGAATGGGTTAAATCGCAAGCTGTTCGCGATGCGGTACAGTTTAATAAGCTAAGCTATACACCGGTGCAAATTAGTGTAAATACCTCGCCTTTAGAAATTGATCGCGACGGTATTTGGGTTACCCAATGGGTAGAGGCGTGCAAACTTTATAATTTGCCACCTCATACTATATTAATTGAGATAACTGAAAACAGCTTAATGGACCCAGATAACGCGATTCAGCACCATTTAAAACGCCTTAATGCGCTTGATATAGACATTGCCATTGATGATTTTGGTGTTGGGTACTCATCGCTTGCGTACTTGCAGCAGTTAGACATTGATATACTTAAAATAGATCAATCGTTTATACAAAATATTGAAGCCAATAGCAGCAGTATAGCGCTAATTAAAGCCATAATTACCATGGCGCATAACTTAGGGGTAGAAGTGGTCGCCGAAGGGGTAGAAACACCAACCCAACAAGCACAATTAATCGCGTTGGGCTGTGATTACATTCAAGGCTACTTATATTCTAAACCGCTTTCAAAGCAAGATTTTATAAATAGCCATTTGCAAATAAAAGCAACCGTTGAATAACCTACAACCAGCGCGGTACAGTTTGCTTATATTTTAGGTAGTCATCATTAAAACGCGTGACTAAATGCGCTTCTTCAACGGCTATTTGTTTATAAAGCGCATATAAGCCCACAGCAAGGCAAATTAAGCTAAATAAGCTTGGTAATGCTAAAAAGAACCCCAACTGAGCAGTTGCCACACCAACATACATAGGGTTGCGCGAAAAACTATATAACCCGGTAGTTTTAAGTGTTTGAGGCCCATTTGGGTCTATACCCGAGCGCCAAAGTGACGCCATATGAAAATGAACAACCATACTGAGCACAAAGCCCGCCGTGAGCATAATATTGCCAAACATAACACCCGGCCACCCATTTAAGGTATAAAACATACCTAAGTAGTTATCGGTGGCAGGCACAAACACACGCAGCACACACACAAACCATATAGCAGCTCTAAAAAACTTAAACGCCATATGATTCCACCAGCTAGTACAAAACTTAGCGCCAGGAAAAATAACACCCGCAGGCGTTGAACGGTTTTTATAAATAATTCTAACGGTGTAAAACCCCGCCACAAACGTATAAAAAAGCGCTAAATACACACGCGTAAATTCGATTAGTGAAGCAGAATCATCTATCAACGGTTGGTAACTCATTAATTTATTTTCTTCATCCTTTTATAATAATTTCATCATAATGGTCATGCTATTCATTAACAAGGTTAGTGTGCTAAAAACGTATAGTGGGCTTTTATTTAAAAACTATAATTTATACCCGCGTAGTAGCGCCTACCTGAGTAACTTGAACTTAATAGACGCGCATCGCTATCATCACCTAAACGCGTAACTGTTTCCGATTTAGTTAAGTTAATAACAGAAGCTGTTAAGCTTAAACCATCAGATATATTAATGGCGGCATTTACATCAACTTGCTCGTAAGGGTCTTGGTATACATTTAAACCGCTGTTTAAGCCAAGTACTGTTTCGCCGCGTTTATTGTACGACGCGCGAAGAGTAAAGTACTCGCCTTCGTAATAAGCAGAGGTGTTGTACTGGTATTTAGCGCTTCCAATTAATGGCGATTGGCCAAATTCTTCACCATTTACACTTACATCGGCTTTATTGGTTTTGTTATAGGTGTAATTAGCATAAAAACCAAAACCACCTGCAAATGCATGTTGAATAAATACTTCAGCCCCTTTTGATACCGCATCGGTGCCGTTACCCACTGTGCTGTATGGCGCAACGGTAATTACACCGCTCTCTACTATATTTTCTTTGCCTGCAAAATCTTGCTGCATATCGATTACCAGCGGCACAACAAAGTTATCAACCTTTTTATGAAACAGCGCTAACCCCAATGCAGAGCCCTCGGCGTAATAATATTCAATAGATAAATCGGCCTGCACTGATTCAAAAGGTTTTAAATTTTTATTACCGCCACTGCCACTAAAACCTGCAAGCTCGTTGAATGCCGCTCTGTCTTCTGCCCATTCATTTGATACAAACGTAATACGCTGCTGCGAGCCTAAATCGCTGTAATCTGGTCGCGCCATCACTTTAGCAATAGCGCCTCTAATTACTAAATCGTCGGTGGCATCCCACGCTATGTTAAAGCTTGGTAGAATTTTTGTGTCGGTGTTTTTTTGTGTAACCAACTGATAGTCTTCTACAAAACGCGCATCGCCAGTTACCGGCTCGCCTGTTTCATCATTGGTGTGATCAAGTTGATAAGTATATAAATCGGTAGAAGAGGTTAAGGTTTTAGTTTGTACTACGCGCACACCTAAATTACCTCTTACTTCACTAAATTCAAAATCGCCTTGAATGTAAAACGCTGATATTTTTTCTTCAATATCGTATACAAAGTTATCTTCTATGCGGGTATAAGGCGTGTAGTTGTCGGTTACTAAATCTCGGTATTTATCCCAATCTATGCTGGGCATTTGGTTTATATTAAACCCGCCAACTATATTGGTTTGATTAATAAACACATCCTCGGCAAGTGGCATACCGCCATTCCATTGGTAGCTATCAAATTGCGTTATACCTTGCTCACTCGCTTCACCTGCAGCAATATCAAAGTTAGGATCTAAAAAAAACGTATTACCGGTCTCGCGGTGTAAGTTGGCATGGCGATATTTAGCCCCGGTTCTAATCGTTTTTAAAAATCCCCAATCAACATAAAAGTCGATGTCGGCTTGATAATAATCCTCTTCGAGTTCGCTGCGCACAAAGCTTGAATTTGACGAACCAGCATCACGCCCGCCGCCTAAGCCACTTTGCAAGTTAGCTAATGTGTTGGGATCAATACTCAGCGATACATTATTTTCATTTAAAGACCACGCAGCGCTTTGCGATGCGTTTTGAATAACGGTTTCGTTTTCACCGGCATTTGAGCTTTTATAAGCGGCTTCCCAGCTTTCTTCAGGGCCGCCCTCAGATTGGGTGTTACCAATAACAAAGCGGGCTTTAAAGCTATCGCCTTCATAGGTTAAATTAAAATCGATAGTATCGGAGGTAGACTCTTCTCGTACATAACTGCCACGCATCCACGGAAATTGCATATCGTTTTCAACACCGCTAGCACTGGCATTGTATTGCATACCCGTTGCAATGGTGCCTGTTTCATCCAAGTTTACTGCGGTTAAAAAATCAGGATTGAGTGACCACTCGGGGATATCAATGACTGATTCGGTTCGGTCTTGTCCGAGTGCAAAACCAAAGTAGTTAAACCCTAGTTCTAAACGATTAGTTGGGCGCCATTGTGTACTAAATTGAATACCTTCACGCTCACGTTTTTCATTAAGCACAGAGCCACGTACAACTTGCGGAAACCACACGCCATCATAACGATTACCGCTGGCATCACTTATCGTATCCCAACCGTTATTGTTATCAACGGCATTTCCATTAATATCAGTCGGTTGACCGCCACCAGTGTAACGCCATACATTTGCATCGGTGCTGCCTGTTAAAGTGCGATTAGTACGCTCTTGATAGGTATAACCCACTAATACACCAAAGGTGTCGTCCTCATTTTTCCACGAATATAAGCCACTAAATTGCGGCTCGTACTCTTTTGTCACATCGGCGTAAGTAGATTCAACGTTAAATACACCTGAGTTTGCCTCCATGCTTAAAGGCTTGCGGCTATGCATTAATACTGTGCCGCCCACGCCGCCTTCATCTAAACGCGCTTCTGGCGATTTATACACTTCTACGCTCTCTATCATGGCAGATGGCAGTAAAGTGTAATCGAACGAGCGTGAAGGCTCCCCAGGTGATGAGGCTATAAAATTGCCATTAAGCTGAGTAAATGTGAGCTCAGATGATAAACCACGAATACTCACCGATGCCCCTTCTCCGCCATCGCGTTCAATAACAACGCCAGGTACTCGCTGCAACGAATCCGCTACATTTTTATCAGGAAATTTGCCAATATCTTCGGCAGTAATTGCATCCACCACAGAGCCAGACATACGCTTAACATCTAAGTTCTCGGCCATGCTTGAGCGTATACCCCGTACCTCAATTACTTCCATATTTTTTTTAAGCAGTGTTTTAGCGTTTTGTGAGGCAGCATCATCAGCTAAGCTAAACGGGCTTGAGGTAATAAGTAATGCGCAAAATAAAGATTTGTATACTTTAGATAAAGGGTAATGACGTAGGCAATTAATCATTTTTTACAGCTATTCCATTTAAATTGCTTAGGCTAAGCAAATCAGTGATCCATTAGCGTATTGCAGTACGTAATGGCAAATTGCTGCAAAGTTTACATGGCGAAACTTAATGTATTGTTAACGCCTGGCTTAATTTAGTCTCAACTGTGGTTAAAAAATAACTCACACCTTACTATTTAACTTTACTAGGGTTTGTGCGCCCGTTTTCAAGCTATTTAATCTAGCTAAAGTGGAAATAACCCCTTTTAATAAAAATATTACCCGCCGCTTTACTTAACCTAAACTCCGGTTAAGAGACTTACTAACAAATTAAATTACAGTGATAGTTAAATTTATTTTCTCTAGTCAGAGGTAGGTTTATTACCCACAGTTCAAATTACTTAATATGTGCCGGTACGCATTCTTGTTAAAGCAAAAAACCGCTTTCGCGGTTTTATTTTATGCTTGTTGTTTAAACGTATTTACTCAATCAGTTATTAGAGTTTAATTGGCTGGTAAATTGGCCCACCGCATTAACCACTTTTTGGGCTCCATCTTGAATTTCTGCCATAACCTCACCCGACTCTTTAGAAAGCGCTAAACCTTGCTCTGCTTTTTCTTTGCCTTGCTCAATAACCGCCACCGTACTTTGAGTTTGTGACTGATTACGCTGCACCACTTCCACAATTTCTTCTGTTGCTTTTGATGTTCTTGACGCTAAATGCCTTACTTCATCAGCAACCACAGCAAACCCGCGCCCTTGCTCTCCTGCACGCGCAGCCTCTATTGCAGCATTGAGTGCAAGTAAGTTGGTTTGCTCGGCAATACTACTTATGCTTTGTACTATGCTGGCTATTTGTTGAGATTGTTGATCCAGCGCCGAAATTTCGTTAGCTGCTTGCTCCATGTTTACAGCCAGCTCGTTCATAACAGATACGGTTTCTTGTAATACGCAGCTGCCACGCTCTGCGGTTTTATCTGTTTCTGTAGAGGTGCCATAGGCTATTTCGGCTGCTTGCGAAATAGCAATTTCACGGTTTACTTGCTCAGTAATTACGGTGGCAAATTTCATTACCTTATAAAGCTGATCCGCATCATTCGAAATAGGGTTGTAGGTGGCTTCTAACCAAATTACATTGCCATATTTATCTATACGTTTAAACCTGTCGGCAATAAATTGGCCTTGCCTAAGCTTGCTCCAAAACTGTTGGTATTCAGCCGAATTAGCTTCTTCGGTTTGACAGAATACCCGGTGATGCTGGCCAATTATTTCTGATTCATTGTACCCCATGGCTGACAAAAACTGATCGTTTGCCGTTAATACATGCCCCTGTAAATCAAACTCAATCACAGCCATAGAGCGATAAATCGCTTTTATTGTGTCGCTTTGTTCACGAGAGGTTGTAATGGTTTTAGTAAGTACAGTGCCAAACACCGAAAAATACAATAACTGATTTTGCTCACCCACCACTGGGTGCACAATTAATCTTAGCCACTCTGCATTACCATCTTGGCGAACAAATTCAATAGCCCCACTCCAGTGGCCTTCTTTTTGGAATGCTTTTTCAAGTTCTTCGTATTCAGGTGATAACCGCGACTGATCAGCAATAAAATCGCCTAGCTGATTATTTGTTAAATTATCTTCGTTATAACCTAATGCGTTTAAAAAGTTATCGTTAGCATGCGAAATTCGCCCATCATAAAGTACATTAAGTACCAGCATTTCTTTGTAAAGCCCTTCCCACACTTGCTCTAAAGGGTACAACTGGGCTTTTAAAGCGGCTATTTCGTTTTGCTTACCTTTTGAAAAAAACATTAACTTCCCTACCAAAAAACACTAAATCAAGTTACTTCCAGTATAGGAGGTATTAATGATAACGCGATAATTAATAAGTAGTTTAAGCTAATTTTTTGCTAAATTTTTAAGCATATGTTCCTTTTTATGTGCTCAGCCTTCACTTTCAACTAGGTTTACATACTTTTGTGCGAGCTGCTCAAGTGACTCCCTATTTAAAGGATCGCTTTTAATACAATTAATGGGGCACACTATGGCACACGTTGGTTTATCGTAATGCCCCACACATTCAGTGCACTTATCTGGGTCTATTTGATAAGTTTTTGACCCCATAAAAATCGCGCTGTTGGGGCACTCATCTACACATACATCGCAGTTAATGCACTTGTCATTTATAAATAGTGCCATGCTAGCGCTTACTCACTTGCTACTTTTTTATAGGGGTTGCGGGTATCTTGGTGATCATCTAAATTGCGCATTAATATTGCGTGATCTAAATTAATGTTCTCATCTAATGAGATTTTTACAATATGCCCAGAGCCTTTTGCATCACTAATACTTTCGCCCTTTTTGTTTTGCATGTATTCAAGTTCAAAAATAATGTTCCCTTGTGGTGTCATAAGCTCTAAAGAATGCCCAACGCAGAATTTATTTTTTACCTCTATTTCAACTAAACCATCAGCATGGCGCCCTATTACTTCCCCAACAAATTGCTGTTTAGTTGATACAGAGTGACCGTATTCGTAGTTTTGATAATCTTGATGGGCATGGCGCTTTAAAAAGCCCTCGGTGTAGCCTCTGTGCGCTAAGTTCTCAAGTGTTTTAAATAAGTGAGTATCGAATGGTTTACCCGAAGCCGCATCGTCTATGGCTTTACGGTATACTTGCGCGGTGCGCGCTACGAAATAAAACGATTTAGTCCGCCCTTCTATTTTTAAACTATGTACGCCCATTTTTGTAAGCTGCTCAACATATTGCACGGCGCGTAAATCTTTTGAGTTCATAATGTAGGTGCCGTGTTCATCCTCAAAGGCTGGCATATACTCCCCTGGGCGCCCTTGCTCTTCAAGCATGTAAATATTATTTGTTGGCGCACCTTCACCCAGAGTTGGTATAACTTGGTTAGGGTCAATTTTATGCACCATGTCGCCCGTTTCGTTTTCAACGCCCGGTTTTATATCGTAATTCCAGCGGCAGGCATTCGTGCAGGTGCCTTGGTTTGGGTCGCGCTTGTTAATATAACCCGAGAGCAAACAGCGCCCAGAATACGCCATACATAACGCCCCATGTACAAACACCTCAAGCTCAGTATTCGGGCATAGCGTGCGTATTTCTTTTATTTCTTCAAGCGAGAGCTCGCGCGATAAAATAACCCGCTCAATACCTTGTTTTGCCCAAAACTGAACACTTGCATAATTAACTGCATTTGCTTGCACCGATAGGTGAATGGGCATGGCTGGCCAATTTTCACGTACCAGCATAATTAACCCAGGATCTGACATAATCAGCGCATCGGGTCCCATAGCAATCACTGGTTCTATATCACGTAAATACGATTTAACCTTTGCGTTATGCGGAGCAATATTTGAGACCACATAAAACTTTTTATTTTGCGCATGGGCTTCATTAATCCCTATTTGTAATGTCTCTAAATCAAACTCATTATTACGTACCCGCAAACTGTAGCGAGGCTGGCCGGCGTAAACGGCATCGGCTCCATATGCAAAGGCGTAGCGCATGTTTTTTAAACTCCCCGCAGGGCATAACAGTTCGGGAATAAAAGAAGTTACAGAAGAAACAGCTGGCATATGCGCTCCGTACAGCTAACCGAGTACACATCGGTTGCATGATTAATTAATTTACAAGCGCGGCATTATAAATGCGCCAAACATTGTGCTTTTGATCAAGATCATAAAACTGCAACCAAACTGGTTTTTAATAAAATTAGGTTTTTTCAATTAAAACGCGTATAATTCGCGCCCGTAAATATTCACACTTTTATTTAAAAATTATTGGAGCATAAAGATGGCTTTAGAGCGTACTTTCTCAATCGTAAAACCTGATGCAGTAGCAAAAAACCACATCGGCGCAATCTACAACCGTTTCGAAACTGCGGGTCTTAAAATCGTTGCAGCTAAAATGGTTCACCTTTCAAAAGAGAAAGCTGAAGGTTTCTACGCAGAGCACAGCGAGCGTCCTTTCTTCGGTGCTTTAGTATCTTTCATGACATCTGGTCCAGTAATGGTTACCGTTCTTGAAGGCGAAAACGCTGTTCTTAAAAACCGCGAAATCATGGGTGCTACTAACCCAGCTGAAGCACTAGCAGGTACTTTACGTGCAGACTACGCTGATAGCATCGACGAAAACGCTGTTCACGGTTCTGACGCTGTTGAATCTGCTGCTCGCGAAATCGCGTACTTCTTCGCTGACGAAGAGCTTTGCCCACGTACTCGTTAATTCGAGTTTTACAGTTAACGCTGTAATGCAAAGTAAGAAAAGGGCTTTCGAGCCCTTTTTTAGTCATTACGTAAAGTATCCTTAAGTGCATTTTTGATATTTTACTTAATGATTAAAGTGGGTAAATTGTGTACAATTCGCCCTTGTAAATTTTATCTCCACCGTCACCGATTGAGGTTGTTTCATGACCGAGCAAAAAAAGATTAACTTATTAGATTTAAACCGAGATGCAATGCGCGAGCTATTTGTATCATTCGGTGAAAAGCCATTTCGTGGCGACCAGGTGATGAAATGGATTTATCATTTTGGCGTTGATAACTTTGACGACATGAGCAACGTTAATAAAAAGCTTAAAGAAAAGCTTAAAAACGAATGCGAAATTGTTGCGCCAGAAATCTCTGTTCGCCAGCAAGCAAGCGACGGCACAATTAAGTACGCATTAGTGCTTGATGGCGGCCAAGAAGTTGAAGCTGTATGGATCCCAGAAAAAGACCGCGCCACTTTGTGTGTATCTTCGCAAGTCGGTTGTGCCCTTGAGTGCACGTTTTGTTCAACTGCGCAACAAGGCTTTAACCGTAACCTTAAAGTGTCTGAAATTATTGGCCAAGTTTGGCGTGTAGCTAAAGACATAGGCCTTGATGGCAACAGCGAAAAACGCCCTGTTACCAACGTAGTAATGATGGGTATGGGCGAGCCACTACTTAATATTAAAAACGTAGTGCCGGCAATGGAGCTAATGATGGACGACTGGGGCTTTGGCTTATCTAAGCGCCGCGTCACATTAAGTACTTCAGGGGTTGTGCCTGCGCTTGATTTATTAAAAGAAAAAATAGACGTAGCACTTGCTATTTCACTTCACGCTCCCGATAACGCACTGCGTGACGTACTTGTACCAATTAATAAAAAGTACCCTATTGAAGAATTTTTAGCCGCGTGTCGTCGTTATATCGATGGCTCTAAAGCAAATAAAGACGTGACCATTGAATACGTTATGCTAAATGGCGTTAACGACAGCACCGACCAAGCACATGAGCTGGTTAAAACGCTTAAAGGTACACCTTCTAAAGTTAACCTTATTCCGTTTAACCCGTTCCCGGGTAACGAATACACACGCTCTAGCAACAGCCGTATTGACCGTTTTTCTAAGATTTTACAAGCTGCGGGTATTACGTGTATTGTTCGTCGTACTCGTGGTGATGATATTGACGCCGCCTGTGGGCAATTAGCCGGCGATGTTGTTGACCGTACTAAACGTATGGCGAAAAAGAAAATGCGCGACGATAACGCAATTAGCGTAAATATCCAGCAAGCATAAGCCTGTAACCACCCTGCGTATATTTCCTATGCAGGGTGGTTAAGTTGTTTATTTTTAAATAAATGATGCAACACTAAGGGTTTTAGGTAAGATAGGCGCTATGGATAGAAAAACAGAGACAAGGTAATGCGATCTTTACTTGCTTTAACACTTTCAACACTTGCCCTTACAGGGTGCGTAAGTGAAAGTAGTTATAACGGCAGTGACAAACCCGTCGTCGAAAACAAAATCAATAATGCAGGCGCAGCACGCACACGTATCGCCCTCGCTTTACAATACTTAGAAACTGGCAACAACTCGCAAGCAAAGTATAACCTTGAGCGAGCTATAGAATTTGCCCCAAATCTACCTGAAGTACATTACTCTCTTGCTTATTATTACCAACAAGTAGGCGAAAAAGAGCGTGCCGATAAAGCCTATCAAAAAGCATTAGCAATTAAGCCTGACGATCCGAACACGCTTAATAACTACGGTGTGTTTTTATGTAGTATTGAAGAGTATGACCGCGCGACCGATCAGTTTTTAAAAGCAATTGATATTCCAAGCTATATTCGCGTTGCCGAAAGCTACGAAAACCTTGCATTATGTGCCATAGAATTTAACGACTTTGAAAATGCAGAGAGTTACTTTAAACAAGCACTTAATCACAGCTCGCAACGTACATCGACCCTAATAAGCTTAGCCGCCCTTTTTTATGCTAAAAGCGATTTACATAAAGCCAGCGAAGTATTAAAGCGCCATGACGACACCGGCCGAGTGTCTGCACGTGCTTTATTGCTTGGTTATTTAATTAAGCAGCGCATGGGCAGAATAGAAGAAGCAGAAAAAATTGCCGCCACCATAATGCAAACTTACCCAACAAGTAAGCAAGCCTATGCTATTCGCGATAATCGTACTAAACAAACTGAGTTTGAAATACTGCGCGAAAAATACCGTAAAGCGCAGCTCGAAGAGCTTCAGGAGCAGTATGGCGAAGAGCAAATCAGTGTTGAGCAACCAAAAATTAAAATTATCCGTAAAAAGCGCCCAACTACCGATAATTCGACCAGCTTAATTTCTCCAGGGGTTGAGCCTTCAAGCCCAGTATTAAATGAGACGGCAAAAGCACAGGCAACCATTGCCGCAGCAAACAAACAAAAAACCGTAGCTGAGCAAAATGATGGCGCTGCCA
>NZ_AUTO01000321.1:0-7305 GCF_000498055.1 Pseudoalteromonas sp. TB51 | reverse complement strand
CCGCCAAAACCACATTCTGTGCCGTCTTCTGTTGTGCGCCCTGTGAGCATATTATTAGTGTAATCGTACTGCATATGCTCATATCTTAGGCCGGCGCTAATAAACCATTTATTTAATTGCCACTCAACTGATGCAAACGGCGCATACAGGGTTGCGTTTACATCATAATCGTAGTGTTTGCCTTGCGGTACTGTGGCTACTAAAAATGCAGAGCCTTGAGTTGGCTCGTTTTGGCTTTGAGTAAAGTCGCTGCGAGTGTATTCGCCATCAAGCCCTAGGTTTACTTTTACATTACTTTGCAAGTTATGTTGATACAGCGATTGCACACCTATGCCTGTTTGACTGTTGGTTTCAAGCGGGGTGCCCGGTAAAAAATGCTTAAAAAAGTCCATGCTTTGGTCGCGCACATAAGGCGTAATAGAAAGCACATTGCCGTTTTTTAATTGCCACTGGGCGTTGCTCCACGCTCTAAATGAGCGGGCTTTTCTAAATGCATCGGGGTCAAAGTTTTGCTGTGCTATGTCTTCGTTTTTATAGCTTTCAAAACCCGTAATAAAGCCCGCAGTGTGCTGATCTAAATTTGTGTATGTAAGGCCAGAGGTAAGCAATAGGTTTGAGCGCTCAAAACGATGACGAATATTTATTTTTTGCTGTTTAACGCTTTCATCATCACGGTAACCGGTATCGTCGGTAACACTGGCGTTTATGCCAATACCACTGTTGCCGTAGTCTTGCCCAGCGCGAAGCTTATAACGGGCATATCCGTACGAGCCATAATCAAGCCCGACTAATCCACCGCCTTGCGTGGTATCGGGCGTTATTACATTAATAACACCATGCACAGCATTTGAGCCATAAAGTGCAGAGCCGGGGCCTTTGAGTACTTCTATGCGCTGCGCCATTTCACTATGCGCTTCAAAAAGCTCGTTAATATTACAAAAGCCTGCAGCACGCAGTGCAATGCCATCTTCAAGGGTTAGTATGCCGCCACAGGCTGNCCGGCGAGCGAAGGGCCGGTAGGTATTCTTGCCCATTTCCGCGCTGTACGTTAGCACCTGCAATACGTTGTAACGACTCTTCAACATGAGTAGGTGCAATGCTATTTAACTGCGCTTCAGATAAGGTACTAATAGTGAGCGGATAGAGTGTAGCCAGTGCTTCTGTACGTGATGCGGTGGTTGTTATGGTTTCTACTGCATCATCGTTTTTATTATCAGCAAGTGCAACGTGGCTGAGAGGCAATAACAGCGGCAAAATATAAGGTTTCATACATTCCTTTAAGGTGAGTAACGCTTTATTAACGCCATGGTAAGGTGTTTTAAACGGTTTTTAAACCGCTTGCGTTAAAGTGCGCGTATTCTATATACCCGGTAAGTTAGCGATAATATAAAGCAAGCCGCAGCGGGCACGGTTAAAGCAAGTAGGGCTAAGTGCTCATAAAGCATAAACCCGCACACTCCACCTAATAAAAAGCCGGCAATAATAAGTATAAATATTACGCCTTTGCGGGTATCTAAGGGTTCACCTTTTAGCGCTTTGCCTATCATTAAACCTAGGTCGGTAAAAATACCGGTTAAATGAGTGGTGCGCACTACTGCGCCGCTGTAGTTAGTGGCAAGGGCGTTTTGTAAACCACAGGCGGCACAGAGGCAAGCGTAATGCCATAAACATGGGCGCGGCTGAGTAAATAGGCGCTTAAAAGCAGTAATAGGCCTTCAGTAAATAATAGGGTGTCGTAATGGCGCCCCAGCTTTAACGAGCCGCCGCTAAGTAAAAAGCCAGAAAGGGCAGAGCCAAGCATAAAGCTCAGCACTACAGCCAATAGCAATAGTGCGCTAGAGGCGTTAGTCATTAAGGTAATGCCAAGTAGCGTTACACTGCCCGAAAGGTGCGAAATAGCCTGATGCTCAAACCCTAATAACCCAATAGCGTTAACAATGCCCGCAATAAAGGCGAGTGTAAACGCGCCGTACTCAACCCATTTTGGTAATTTAGTTAACATTGCCTACCTTATTAATGCACACCGAATTGCGCTTTATAGCGTTTTATTTGCTCATCAACGAGTGCGGTGTCGACCATGCCGTGCTTAAAAGCAATATAAACAGGTAGGGCGTAGCCTTCAAGCTGCTTAGCATATATGTTTTTATAGCCTTTTGAGTACCATAAACCGGCTTGATAATTAGTTATTGCGTAGTCAACACGCTGTTTATTAAGCAAATCAAACGTGGCTTTAGTGGAGAGTGAATGCATAAAGTTGCTTTGTTTAATATTATATTCTTTTGCCAGTACACTGGGTAATTTAACGCCTCTTAGCATAGCAATGCGTGAATTTGATAAGTCATTATTAAGGTTCGCTTTTTGTGTGCTAAATAAACCAAATTGAGTGGTGTGTAGCGGCTCAGTGGTAAATTCTAAATATTGCGCACGCTCGGTATTATTAGCCAACGCAAAGTAACAATCGTAGTAACCTAACGTCATTTCTTTTTTAATGCGTGCCCACGGTAAATGCACCACCTCAATGTTTAAATTTAAATTACGCTCTATAAAAGCTAAATAGTCTATGTCTATGCCCGTAAAGGTATGTGTTTCATCGTCATAAATTGTAAAAGGCGGGTAATGGGTAGTTGCACAGCGCAGCGTTTTATTAGGCGCGGCTAATAATAGCGAAGAAAAACTAAAAGCTAAAAGCAGCAATAATGTGCGCATAAATGTAAATCCGATTTTTTCTTATGTTAGTGTGTTTATTATACAGCGATATTCGGTTTTGAGGGGATGATCTATGTATTTTTTCTTCTCGTATAAGTTTAAATTTTAAGAGATAACCATGTTTAACGCAGAGCAGCAATCGCGAATTATAGAAATGGCGTGGGAAGACAGAACCCCCTTTGAGGCTATAGAGCAGTTATACGGGCTTAATTATTCACAGCTGGTATTGTTTATGCGAGAGCATATTTCAAAGGGGAGTTTTAAAGTGTGGCGCAAACGCCACGCAGGGCGTAAAACCAAGCATTTAAAACTGCGAGACCCAGCCATAATGCGCAGCCATTGCAAAACACAGTACAAGCCAAGATAAATAGCTGCTTGCAGTTTCATATGATGTTCAGGCGTGTTTGATAATCTTTAGCTATTAACATTATTAGAGATTATTTATGAAAGCGTTTTTATATACGGTTGTTTTAGCGGGAGCCTTGGTTAGCGTTAATGCACAGGCAAAGCCCGACAAAGACAATCACGGCCATAAAAATGGTCACCATAAACATCAACAGCACAACTATAAAAGCAGTAAGAAACTATCTAAAAAGCAGCAAAAAAAGTTAGTGCGTGCTGGGTGGACGCCACCAGGGTTAAGTAAGCGTTACCATAGAGGCGATTACCTAGACCGCAATATATATAAACAAGGCCGCGTTATTGAACGTTCTAGAGATAATGGTACAGTAAGTATAAAAATAGACAGTACAGTTATACACATGGTGCACGATACCCGAGAAATACTTTCAATTTTAACTCGTTAAGTACAATTTATAAGGATATTTAAATGCTCATTGCACTGGCTATAATCATTGGCTTTTTTTTATTAGTGACCTTGTTACCTATGTCGTACAGTCAGCACTACTTAGTGCGCAGCTGCGACTTCGTTCGACTACAGGTATTTTATATAGCCAGCGCTGTTGCAATTATATCGTTTTATTTACTGGGGCAAAGCGGCAATACCGGGTATTTGTATACTGCTTTAACCGCATTACTAACCATGGCATTACAAGGTAAGTGGATATTTCCTTACACTTGGCTTGCTAAAAAAGAAGTTAAAACGGCCTCCGTGAGCGAAGATCACAGTGTTAGAATCATGTCGGCTAATGTGCTTATGTCAAACCACAATAGTGAGCAACTAATCTCACTGGTTGATAAACACCAGCCCGATTTATTAATTACCCTTGAAAGCGACAGCTGGTGGGAAAATAAATTAGCTGTTCTTAAAAAAAACTACCCCTATTATATTGAATGCCCTAAAGACAACCGCTACGGCATGCATTTATACAGTAAATTTAAAATTCTTGATGCGCAAATATGTGAGCTCATTGAAGATGATATTCCTTCAATTCATATCCTGTTCGAAAACAATGAAGGCCTTGAAATGCAAGGGCACTTTATACACCCCGCGCCACCAAGCCCCACAGAGGAAGACTCATCGCGCCCACGCGACTCAGAGCTAATAATGGTCGCTAAAGCACTTAAAAAGCCAACACGCCCGACCATTGTAGCCGGTGATTTAAACGATGTAGCATGGTCGCGCAGCACCCGTTTGTTTATGCAAATAAGTGGTTTTTTAGACCCACGTAAAGGCCGTGGTTTTTATAACACCTTTCATGCAAGTTACTTTTTTATGCGCTGGCCGCTCGATCATTTATTTCACAGCCCAGGGTTTAAAGTAAAGCGCATTAAGCGCCTTGCTAAATATGGCTCTGATCATTTTGCACTACTTACCGAGCTGGTGTATGAAAACGCCAAGCAGCATTCATTAGAAGATAAACCAAAAGAGCTAAAGCAAGAAGATATTCAAGAGCTTGCTATGAGCAAAGCCGATAAACGAAAGGTGCCAAGGTTTGAGAAGGGCTAGCTGTTAGCTATTAGTTTTTAGCTGTTAGTTGAATACGTTTTAACTTGAACGCTCAGGTTTAATTCTTGATATTTCATCAAACTTGATTACTTCATCAGCTAGTGTAGGTCGGATAAGCGAAGCGCCATCCGACACAGTAAAATACCTTGGAAATATTTTATGGTTTCGAGTGGCTGGAGAGTGCACGAGTAGACATTGATGAATCGTGATATGAGGAGTCAAGATTAGAACCCTTTGGCCTGATGATGTGAGAGTTAGCTGTGCTTCAATATTGAGTATATTTGTACTCTTTTTTTGTTTTGCGCCAGATATATGTTCCTCCAATTAAAAATAGAGCAACAATAAAAGGTGTCAACTTGTTGTCTGACTTCCAAGCTTGTTCAGATTCTTCATAAGAACGAACAAGCAGTCCATTCACTTTTAACTCAAAAAAATTATGATATATGTTCGAAGAGTAGATTGGCGAATGCGTATCAGAAGCCTCAAATAAAATAGTAACAAGCTGATCTTTTGATTTCAAAAGAGACTCTTCAACAATGCCTTGCCCATTTGATTTTGACGGGTAATTAAAATTCATTGGATCATTAACAAACCCGAAGCGTATTCCATAATCATGTGCTTGAACCCAATCAACAAGACCACTTTTTTCTACAAGGTCACTTTTAAAAGGAAAGCCACTATTAACCTGATTTAGATTTACAAACCCGATGACTAGGCCTAATGCGATGGAAATAACTGATAAAGATAAATTTTTATAATATGTTAATTTTGTCATTTATTAACTCAAATAAGCTCCTTGTTAGTTCGAGCGATAAAAATCAGTTTCGGGCTCAATTCCAAGGGCTTTAATGTGCCATGAGCGGACTGTCGTAACCTTAGACTCTTGTTATGCGCTGATACACCTATTATTCTCATTGATTTGGTGTATGGCGACTTTTAATACCTGCAAACAAATTTTAGCTGTATACATTGTAGGGTTAAAGCCTGTACTCATTTGTTCAAATGGGTGAATGTAATTCCTAAAATCTCTGAGTGCATGACTAAATTTATGAACGTCATGATGCAATAAATTTATCTCTTTTGAAACATCGATAAAATTTGCAAGTGACCACTCTTGAAATGGCCTTACCTTCTGTTCCCGATTTTTGGGTGCGCTATTAGCGCAATTAAATATCCTTGGATTACTAGTTGCAACGCCAAGTAAAATACCCTCAAGAGTACTACCAGCCATAAGAATTACAGAGAGTGGAGCGTTAGCAGAAAAACAGTTTTCTATTTCTTTAATTCTATACTCAAGCACGCTAGTTATAGTGCTATCCAATTGAAGGTTAGATAGCTTTAAATCCTTAAACTCTTGGTTGAGAAAACCTTCTTCATCATTTGTTTTCTTAGGAGTAGTAAATTCAACTTTATCTAGTTTTTGAAACGAGATATCCGCGTGGTTTCTTACAACTTTCCATTTATCAAATGCGAGATATTTATTGAATTCTGAGATATGTAAATCAAGTTTTTCAGGGGTTTCAATAAAGCTAACAGGAGAGAATAAGTTTTTAATACATTTATCAATATTTGGTGTGCCATTGATTGCTGCAAGTCTTTCATCGGTATACATCCAACGCGAAGGAAAGCCTTGTCCGTAACTGTCACTAAATCCCAACTCATTGAAGAATTGAATTATTTTAGGCCCACTTCGGTATTCTGTTTCTTCATTGATAAGAATGCGAAGTTTTTCTAATGTTTTCGTTCCTAGAATCAAATCTCAAATCCTTGACTTTGCTTAAGCGCATAACAGCTTATTAAACACCATTTTGGTGGTTTATAACACACCAAAACGGCGTATATTACATACTCCGATAATTTCATCAATAATTACCTTTATAAACATGTTATTGAAATAGTGTTAATTCAAAGCTTGTTATTTTGCATCAAAATGGCGGTTAATAATGTTATCGGGCAAAATTAGGAACCTACTCATCAAAACAAGAATAACTTTAACTTTTTCAGTGTCCGGTTATCGCTCATTATTGCCTGTCAGGTTAAGTCTAGTGAAATAGATTGCATTGCATTGCATAGTTAAAGTTTTTATATTGTTCGGCAATATTTTACTTGGTGCTAATGAAGCACTGCGTGCAAAGGAAAGCATGTGAATTATAAAAAAATGTACTACCCAGTTAAGGCGCTTGCTGCCTTATCTTTAGTTGCAGTTGCAATCAAGTACTGGATGCCAACGGAGATTGGCTTTGCGTTTATGCTATTACCTTATTTGGTTTTGTATTTTTTAGCGAGTGCTAACAACTACCAAAATAAACGACTCTTTCTTATCAGAATTATAGCTGCATTATTTACTATTATTTTAGCGCCAGTTCTCATTTTTGGCATTGAACCTGACCCTCAGGCCGGAATCTAACTGCAATTAGTGCCTCAGAATTTATTATATTATTTTTTAATGTTGATAATGATTAAGAAGAAAAATGTACATTTTCAGCTATTAGTATTTAGTTTCGTGGGGTTTGGTCAGTAAAGGATGAGCTCTGCTGTAATCTAATTTTAAAGAAAAAAAACCTAAAAGAGATTACCCACTTTTAGGTTTTTTATATATTGGTATTTATAGCTATATTAGCTATTGATCATAATACATTTGATATTCACAAATTCGCGCATACCAAAGCCGCCGTGCTCTCGGCCGTAAC
>NZ_AUTO01000320.1:4010-9124 GCF_000498055.1 Pseudoalteromonas sp. TB51 | reverse complement strand
GGCCGTAACCACTTTCTTTAACACCACCAAACGGTAGGTTTGGTTGGGCAAGGCCGTAACCGTTAATGTTGATCATACCGGTATCAAAGTGCTTTTTAGCCAGTTCAATGGCTTTTTTCTCATCTTTAGAGAAAATACCACCGCCTAAACCATAGCGAGAGTCGTTGGCGATACGCATTGCATCGTCGTTGTCTTTTGCTTTAATTAGCGAGGCTACAGGGCCAAATAACTCGTCATCGTATGCTGGCATGCCCGGCGATAAATTATCAAGAATAGTCGGTGGGTAGTAGTAACCTGTTTGAGATGGCACTTCACCGCCTGTGACTACATTTGCACCTGCTTCAACAGATTGCATTACTTGGTCGTGAATTTTATCACGTAAATCTTCACGTGCCATTGGCCCTAAATCTGTATCTTCGGCCATTGGGTCGCCCATTTTTAATGCTTCAAATTGCGCTTTAATTTTTTCTTTAAAGTCATCATATAATGACTCTACAACCACAAAGCGTTTTGCCGATACACAGGTTTCGCCGTTGTTGATCATGCGCCCTGTAACACAGGTTTCAACAGCAAGGTCTAAATCTGCATCATCAAGTACTAAGTAGGCATCGTTACTGCCAAGCTCAAGCACTGTTTTTTTAACGTATTTACCTGCTTCTTCAGCTACTTTTTTACCGGTAGCGTCACTGCCTGTAAATGTTACGCCACTGATTGCTTTGTGTGAAATAAGCGCGCTGGCAGTTTTGCCATCAATAAGTAAGTTGCTAAAGCAATATTCAGGGAAGCCCGCTTGTTTAAACAGGGTATCGATTTTCTCTGCCATACCAAATACATTACCGGCATGTTTAAGTACGGTGGTGTTACCGGCCATAATGTTAGCAGCACTGTAACGAATTACTTGGTATAGCGGAAAGTTCCAAGGCTGAATACCTAATAAAACGCCCGTAGGTTGGTAGCTAACAATAGCGCGGCCGCCATCCATATCGCGCTCTTCATCGCCAAGTACTTGTGGGCCGTTTTCGGCTGTGTAACGACAAATACCAGCGCACAGTTCAATTTCTTGAAAACCTTGCTCGTACACTTTACCCATTTCTTCGGTCATTAGCTTAGCAATGGCTTCTTTTTGATCTTCAAATAAAGAGGCTAGTTTATTTAAATACTTAGCACGCTCGGTAAATGAGGTTTGGCGCCATTTTAAATATGTTTCGTGAGATTTTTCTACTACTTGCTCAGCTTCCTCTTGAGAAAGCAGCGTGTAGGTATCAATGGTTTGTTCAGTTGCGGGGTTGATTGTTTTAACTGTGTTACTCATTTTTATCTCCTTACAAATTAGTTATCAGTAAGAGTGCAAACACAAAGCCAGTTTGTTTTATAAAGTAAAATAGGGTTTAAGTTATTGAATAGTGGTCGCTTTAAATTTAATTATGGGATGTAAATAAAAAGCGAGTGATGAGCAAGCAGTAAAAAATACTGCTTTATGCAAATTTTACAGCCTTAGTTAAACAGTTGCTGTGCTATTTGTTTTAGTAGGTAAGTTTCACGAATGATAGACAGCCCTTGCTTTTCACTAAGGCTCATTGTGCGCTCGTTGTGTGCAATGGCGTCGTATATATTGACCCATTTAGGCGTCATACCATTTTGTTGCTCGTAATGTTCAAGCTGTGCTTTGCCAAGCTCTTTGTCTGTATCGCATAAATAGCAATACGACTGTATATGTATAATATCAAAGTCGTCTTTGTACCAAGGGCGGTACTCTTCGTATAACCCAAAGGGTTTAATAACCTGTATATTTTGCGCGCCAGTTTCCTCGCTAAGCTCTCTTATTAACCCTTGCTCTAGGGTTTCACCTTCATCTACACCGCCGCCGGGTAAACTGTAGTCTTCGTAGCGATTGGTATACATTAATAAAATGTGTGCATCTTTAACCACAATGGCGCGGCCTGTGCGGCGGGTAAATTGAGTGCCTTGGTTTAAATTTATGCCAGGGTGGACCATTGTTTTTAATAATTGCATTTTGTCTCCTTTTTAAAAGCAAAATTATATCAGCTGGTATACTTAGGCGAGTAGTAAAAATAATTCTAATTATTTTTAAAAATTATGATCGGTATGGCTTAAGTTTACGTACATACTCGGTTGTTAAAATTAAACGTTAAAAGACTCAATAGTTTAATCATTTTTAAGAGATTCTAGTAGCCCCTTTTATTTGCAAAATAGGGTGCGTAGAATAAGAAGAAAAGCATAGGGATTTATCATGTTAAACATACTTTTAGTCGATGATGACGTTGAATTTAGTGACGTTGTTTGCCACATTGTCGAATTCCTCGGGCACAACATTTGTACTGCAACTAGCTTAAAAGAAGCACATCAATGGTTTGAAAATAATACCTTTGATCACGTATTACTCGATTTTATGCTGCCAGATGGCAGTGGTCTTCATTTACTCGATCATTTAAAAATGATTGGGCAGTCTCCAAAAGTGACGCTTATTTCTGGCCACCCTTCAGTAAAAGGGATTTTGGCAGACATGTGTGAGCAAGATGTTGGGCATTTATTAAAGCCGTTGCAACGCGAAGACCTAGAGCTGGTATTAAACGGCCCTAAAAAAACAGCTAAAAAAGCTAAAGTTCCGGCGATTACTCGCCATTTTAATAGTTTAATTGGTGAATCAGAGCCAATGCAAAAGCTTTACACCATGATAGAGCGCGTAGCTAAAACCAATGCTAACGTGATGCTAATGGGGGAAAGCGGTGCCGGTAAAGAAGTGGTCGCCCAAGCAATTCATAACGCTAGCCAATGCGAAGGCCCTTTAGTGGCGAGCAACTGTGGTGCTTTGTCTAAAGAATTAATAGGTAGTGAGTTATTTGGCCATGAAAAAGGGGCTTTTACAGGTGCAATTGCCCGTAAAGAAGGTGTGTTTGAGCAAGCAGATGGCGGTACGTTATTTTTAGATGAAGTAACCGAAATGCCTATAGATATGCAGCCAAACTTACTGCGTGTACTTGAAACTAAAAAAGTAACACGTGTAGGCGGCAATCGTGAATTACCTATAAACTGCCGCGTTATATCTGCGACTAACCGTTCGCTGACCGACTTAGCGCAAAACAATATTATTCGTGAAGATATTTACTTTAGACTTGCGGTTTTCCCCATTGATATACCTGCGCTGCGTGAACGAAAAGAAGATATTCCACTGCTTGCGAAAGCCTTTTTAGAGCAGCTTAACGATGAAAATGGCACTTCGTTTTATTGGCACAACGAGCAGCTAAAAGAACTACAGCAATACGAGTGGCCAGGCAATGTGCGTGAACTTCGCCACGCTATCCATCGCGCCTTTATTATGAGCGACCCACAATCGAGCGAAATTACACTTCCGGATAACTTAGAGTCGCCGTTTTCGCGTGTAAATACGCAAGTGGCCGATAACCATGTTTCGGCAGGGCAAACCATTGAAGAAGTCGAAAAAGAGTTAATCCACGCCACGCTAGATAAGGTGCAAGGTAATAAAACGCTAGCTGCGCAAATGCTAGGGATCAGTACAAAAACATTGTATAACCGATTAAACGCATACGGTGGAATTGGAGAATATAAATAACCTAAACTCTGAATAATAAACCTATCTCTAGCAGCTATTTTCAACGTTAACTGCGTTAAATTTGCTTGCAATAGGCCAGCTATTGACGCGTAAATTCACCTTGTTTTCATTGAAAATCTCTGGCTAGAGAAAAGAATTTGGTTATCACTATAATTTAATATTTTAGTAAGTCTCTTAACCAGAGTTCAGGTTAAACAAGTATAGGAAGTAATATGAGTGATGAAAAAGAAGTTAATACGCTAAATAAATTGGTACATGATGCGAGAGCTCCACTGAATAGAATTTCTATGAATGCAGAGCTCATTAAACTGGTATTAGAAAACGATATGCCAAAAGACAAAGCGTTAGCAGCACTCGATAAAATAATTTCAAACTGTCAGCAATGTAGCGAAAGCTTGCAAAACATTACTGATTTTAATAACAAGTAGTCATTTAAAATTAGGTATTTACACATAATGAGTAAGCAAAAGCAGCAGGGTAAAACGAATATAACGTGGGCCGCTTTTATTGCAATAGTACTGTGCATTGTTGTTGGCAATGCAGTTTTGGCATTAAGTACTATTCAGGGATTAACGCAAACGCAAAAAAGCTTGGATAACACCAGTTTATTAGCCGATGCTATTGAGCGTCTTCACTTATCAATTGTGCAGGCAGAGTCTGGCCAGCGCGGCTATTTACTCACCGAAGAAGAAGACTACTTAATGCCTTATTACGATGCGATAGGGCAAATAGAATCGCAAAAGGAGCATGTAAAGTCTCTACACTCTGAAATTGATGGCCAAGCTGAGCGAATTGCTGAGCTATTAGTGTTAACAGAAGCTAAAATTAAAGAGCTTAAACAAACGGTTAAGCTGGCTACTAATGACAAAGAGCGCCGTGCGTTATATGTATTAAATACGCACAGAGGGCGAGAGCTATACAAAGATATTCGCGTTAAAGTTAATGATATTCAAGACCGAGAATTACTGTTTAAGGTGAGCCATTTTTCTAAGCTGGCACAAATAAAAAATGAAGCAAAAATCACCTTTGCTATTACAGCGGTTACCAGTGCGCTTTTAATAATAGGTATGTTTTTATTAACCCGCCTAAATTTAAGAAACGCGGCTAAATACCGTGAGGAGCTTGAAAGACAAAACGAAACGCTTGCAACAAAAGTGTCTGAGCGCACGCAAGAGCTGACCTTATATTCAGATGAGCTAAGCCGTTCAAACCGAGAGCTTGAAGAGTTTGCGTTTGTTGCCAGCCATGATTTACAAGAACCACTTCGAAAAATTCAAGCATTTAGTGACCGCCTAGAAACCATGTTTAAAGATGAACTGGGCGAAAAAGGCATAGATTACATAGGCCGTATGAAAAATGCAGCGCAACGTATGTCTAACCTTATTAACGACTTGCTAGAGTTTTCGCGGGTAACAACGCGAGGTAGAGACTTTGATGACACTGACTTAAAAGGCGTAGTTAACGACATTTTAAGTGATTTAGAAGTTGCCATTAAAGAAAGTAATGCACAAGTAGAGGTGGG
>NZ_AUTO01000320.1:0-4000 GCF_000498055.1 Pseudoalteromonas sp. TB51 | reverse complement strand
AAGCCGATAAAAGCCAAATGCAGCAGTTGTTTTTAAACTTACTGTCTAACGCTGTTAAGTTTAGAAAGCCAGGTGTTGAGCCACACATAAGCGTAATGTACGAGCACAAAGACGAGTTTAGTGAAGAGCATAACGAAAAAGTGGGTTGGCAACTTATTACCATAAAAGATAATGGTATTGGTTTCTCACAAGAGTATGCTGATAAAATATTTGTACCATTTCAGCGCCTGCATGGGCGTTCGGAATATAAAGGCACAGGGATTGGGCTTTCAGTTTGTAGGCGTATAGTTGAGCGGCATGGTGGGATAATTACCGCTCATAGTAAAGACGGTGAAGGGGCAACCTTCATAATAAAATTACCTGTGGAAACAACGCTTTTCACACTTCAAGGAGAGGCTTAGATGCCGTATTCAAAAGTGAAACCTATTACAATATTAATGGCAGATGATGACGAGGATGATCGCCTACTCACGCAAGATGCGCTAGCCGAAAGCCGTGTATTAAACGAGCTGCATTTTGTGGAAGATGGGGTTGAATTATTAGAGTACTTAGAGCGCAAGGGTAAGTTTGAAGATAAAAATTCATCGCCACGCCCAGGGTTGATTTTGCTTGATTTAAATATGCCACGTATGGATGGCCGTGAAGCACTTGAGGCCATTAAGGCAAACCCAAACCTTAAAGGCATACCGGTTGTTATTTTAACCACTTCTAAGCAAGAAGAAGACATGGTTAAAGGCTATAACTTAGGAGCGGCCTCTTATATTACTAAACCGGTAACGTTTGATGGCTTGGTTGATTTAATGAAAACCCTAGGAAAATACTGGGTAGAATTTGTAGAGCTGCCGACAACGTTTAACGACTAAATAAGTAGCAACATTAAGCCCCTAATTAGGGGCTTATTAAATGCAATTAAAAGGAGGTAGTATGTTAGATAAAGTGACTCGCTTACTTTTAGTAGAAGACGATGAAGATGATTACATTCTCACTTGCGACTACTTAGATCAGTTAGATTCACATACATTTGACATAGAATGGATAAGCTCTCCTGAGCAAGCAATAAGCATTTTAAGTAAAAACGATCACGATATTTGTTTGCTTGATTATCGATTAGGCGCCTCAAATGGGCTAAGTGTATTAAAAAAGGCCATTGCTAATGGATTTAGCGGGCCAATTATTATGCTTACGGGGCAATCTAATGATGAATTAGACTCTGCAGCACTTGATGCCGGCGCGGTAGATTACCTTATAAAAACAGAAATGAGTTCGAGCCGGTTTGCTCGCGCTATACGTTATGCTTTAGCGCGTAAAGATGTTGAAGGCGAGCGAGTAGAGCGTTTAAAAGCCGAAGCAGAGAACCGCTCAAAAGACAGATTTTTAGCCCACTTAAGCCACGAATTACGTACCCCGCTTTCATCTATATTAGGTTATACAGAGTTACTGCTACAAAGCGACTTTAGCAAACAGGCCGAAAACGAATTAGGGGTTATTTACCGAAACGGTAAGCACTTGCTGAGCTTGTTAAACGATGTGCTCGATTTATCTAAAATTGCTGCCGACAAATTAGAGCTCACCTTAAGTGAAGTAAACTTAGATAGCATGCTGGCTGATGTTTACACCTTAATGCGTGTATCTGTGCTTGATAAAGGCTTAAACCTTCGCTTTGAGTCTCTACAGCCTCTACCTCTTATTGTGAGAGTAGATGCCACCCGCGTACGCCAAATACTCATTAACTTAATCAATAATGCGGTTAAATTTACCGAAAAGGGCGAAATAGTGGTTAGTGCCTGGACCGAGTGGGTTGAAGGCCAAGAAATGCTATTTTTTAGTATTAAAGATTCAGGCATGGGGATTGCCCCTGAAAAACAAGCATTAATTTTTAAACCCTTTGAGCAAATAGCCGATGTAGAATCGCGCTCTGTTGGCGGAGCAGGCTTAGGCCTTGCTATTTGTGCCGAGCTATTAGCGCGTATGCACGGCAGTATTGATTTAACCTCTAGAATGGGCGAAGGCTCTACCTTTACTATTTCGGTGTACCCAGGTGATATAAGTGAAGTAGAACGCCAAGTATTAAACTTTAGTAGTGGCTCGCAACTACAGACAAAATCAGCACCATGCAAAGTGACCGGCCGCGTATTAGTGGTTGATGATTTACGCGATTTACGCATGTTAGTTGGCCATATGATTAGCACATGTGGTGCGCGCGTAGACTACGCCGAACATGGCCAGCAAGCGCTTGAAAAAGTAAGAATTGCCGAGGCGTATCGCTCTCCTTATGATATTATTTTTATTGATATACATATGCCCGTAATGGGTGGTAAAGAAGCGACAATAGAGCTTAGAAAAATGGGCTACACAGGCCCAATTATTGCGCTTACTGCCGCCACTATGAAAGGCATACATGAAGAGCTTGCCGCCCTTGGCTTTAACGATGTAATACCAAAGCCCGTTGATAGCTCTTCTTTGTATCAATGCTTACAAGATTACTTAGTATCGCCAGAGCATGCGCCTCAAGCTAAAAACATTCACAGCGACAAAGCTGTAATAGAGAAAAAACAGCGCTTTTTATTGGTTGAGGACGACCAAGATGCAGCGCAAATTACGCAGTTGCTGCTAGAAAGTTTAGGGGTAGAAACCGTTATTACCTCAACGTGTGCACAATGTTTACAAACCCTCAATCATGACCAACAATTTAATAAGGTATTGCTCGATATGCACTTACCTGACGGGCGTGGTGTAGATTTAGGTAAGCAAATTAACGAACGTTACCCTGACTTAAGCTTAGTGATTGTTAGTGGTGCAGAGCCCGATCCTAAGCAGATCAAAGATTTAAATATTAATCATGTACTTTTGAAACCGATTAACCTGAGCTTATTAGAAACCTTGATCAGCTCGTAATTTAGAAGTTATTTTATGCAGTCGATAAAACTAGAAAGTGAGATATTAACGCCCTCTAAAGTAGTATGCGTTGGGCGTAATTACACCGCGCATATTGCCGAGCTTAATAATGAGCTACCAGATCAAATGGTATTGTTTAATAAACCGAACAGTGCGCTTTCGTCTACCTTATTTGCTACGCACAATAACGACACACTGCACTATGAAGCCGAGCTGTGTTTTGTTATTAAAAATAATGAGTTGGCAGGCGTAGGTTTAGGGTTGGATTTAACTAAACGTACCGTGCAAAGTAAGCTTAAAAATAAAGGGTTACCGTGGGAGCGCGCCAAGGCGTTTAACGGCTCGGTATTATTAACGCCCTTTGTCGCTATAGCGGATGCTGAGCAGGCGTTTACGTTTGAGCTTAAAATTAACGATAACGTTATTCAACAAGGCGATACGCAATTTATGATACATAAGCCTAAAGATATTTTAAGTGAAATTAATGAGTTTATGCACTTAGAAAATGGCGATGTAATAATGACGGGAACGCCTGCAGGCGTAGGGGAAGTGCCTGCAAACAGCGTATTTACAGTAAGCTTGTATGCTAATTCGACCTGCTTGTTAACGCAGAGCTGGCAGGCACAATAGGATTAAGTATTTGCTGTTGGTAATGCTTAGTAAACTGCGGAAAACTTTGCTCTAACCAAAAACGCTGACTATTTACATAAGCAGGCGATTGTAATACCTGCTTATGTAGCGCTTTATTTATTTTATTAAGCGCCTTGGAAGCAAAATCATTCGGTGCTCTTACTGCACACCCTATAGCCCCTAAAACAAACTCTCTGGGGTCTTCTTCAATTGGTAAACTGACTATATTTTTAAACTTACTGTGGTTGACAAAATAATCCCTCATAAACGGGTAGTCTATTGTGTAATCTAAAAAGCCGCGACTTAAGCGAGCAATAACAGCTTGGCTTTCATTTTCGCTGCTCCAGCTTAGCGATGCTTTATGATACACCGTGGTGTTTTCGATTATTTTATTAATTTTTGAAGTAAACTTGCGCGCCGCGGCTTGTCCATACACATATTGCTCGTCTGACAATAAATGAATAAGTTTAATAGG
>NZ_AUTO01000319.1:0-5775 GCF_000498055.1 Pseudoalteromonas sp. TB51 | reverse complement strand
GTGTATTTCTGGGGCAAGTTGTTGAGTGGTTAAAACCGAAAAAGGCGGGTAAACCGTGGTTGGGGTAGAAAACTGTAACACCCCATTGGCCGTTTTTTTATGAATAACACACGGAAAGCATACATTATCGCCTTCATTTAAGTGCTTATTAATTCGCTCTTGCGGCACGATTAGTCGCGTATGTTTTACATCATCAATACTGTTAATTAGTTGCTCGGTGAGGTTGTCACAAATACCGCCTTGCGGCGCATGCGAATCTTTATCCATATGAAACGGGGGCGTGTAACTTTGTAACCATACAATTTCTTCAATTGGGTGAGTATTGTCAGCGTACCCGTAACGCATTAAACCACCTAGCACACCGAAAAATATAATTACATTTCTAAGCATAACTCACTAAAAACAATAATTTTAAGGTAACTTTAGTATAGTTTTACTTTGTATATGTTCAAATGTAAGAGAGAAAAAGGCAGTAAAAAAACTGCCTATTATTTGGGTTTAATATGGCTGCGGGTAATCTTTAAAAATAGTGCCAATTTCAGTTAGAGTGTCGTCGCTTAAAGTTATGCTAAAAGCGTCAATGTCTTCTTTTAATTGGGCCATGCTGGTCGCACCAATAATTGACGAGGTAACGCCATCGACTTGATTACACCAAGCAAGTGCCAATTGGGCTGGGGTTATGCCGCTTGCATGTGCAAGCTCTACATAACGCTGCGTGGCTTTTTGCGCGTTAGGGGTATCTCTAAAAATGCCATTGCGCTGCATAAATGTCCAACGCGATCCCGCTGGGCGTGCGCCGTTTAGGTATTTACCCGTTAGCAGGCCAGCAGCAAGCGGCGACCAAGGTAAATAAGCAATGTCTTCATGGATACACTGCTCAATTAAGTAGGGCCAATCTTTAGCGTGCGCTAGGCTAAATTCATTCTGAATAGACACCATACGCGGTAAGTTATGCGCTTTTGCTAAATTTAAAAATTGGCTAATGCCCCATGGGGTGTCATCTGAAAGGCCACAATATTTTATTTTCCCAGCTTTAACACACTCATCAAGGCCCTCTAAAATATCAAGCATACCCGCCTGTTGTTGCTCAGTATCTACGTCACTAAAAGTGAGTTTACCTGGCCACTGCCTGCCAAAATGTGGGGTAGAGCGATTAGGCCAATGCAATTGGTATAAATCTATGTAGTCGGTTTGTAGGCGTTTAAGCGAGTTATCTACGGCCTCAATGACAGCGCTGCGTGTTATATCGCCGCCATCTCGTACCCACGACAAGCCATTGCCTGCAATTTTACTCGCCAATACAATATCACTGCGCTTTTGCGCATTGCGACTTAGCCAGTTACCTATAATTTGCTCTGTTTTACCGTAGGTCTCTGGTGAAGGAGGAACGGCATACATTTCGGCAGTATCTATAAAATTAACGCCTTGTGCCAAGGCATAAGCTATTTGCTCATCGGCGTCTTGTTGGGTATTTTGTTTACCCCAAGTCATGCTGCCTAAGCATACTCTAGAAACATCAACACCGCTGCTGCCTAACGGACTGTATTGCATTTAAAATCCTTAAATTATGTAAGATCTTGAGAGTGGATAATTAATACCAATTCGCAATAAACCTACTTAAGCGAATTGGTGTAGTGCCGATAGTAATGGCTCTGAAATCGCCGCTTTTTGTCCTGTTTTAAAGTCAAACATAACAACTTGAGAATAGCCTGTGGTAGTAATAGCTTGCTGAGCATGGCTAAATACAGAGTAATTCATCATAAAACGGTCGCTTTTTATATCTGAAATAGTAATACCTACGGTTAAGGTATCAGGGAAGGTCACTGGACGTTTATAGCGAATATTGTTTTCACTAATCACCGGGCCTATTCCACCTGGTTTTATCGTATCAAACTGATTTATTTTATTTAGAAAATCGATACGCGCAATTTCAAAATAACGCAAGTACACCACGTTGTTAACATGTTGTAGGGCGTCCATATCGGCCCATGCTACGGTGATATCGGTATGAATAGGGTGCTGATCTTTGAACCTTTGCATGTATGTGTACTCTTAGTTTTAAATGAATGAGGTTATCAATATGGTGTTTGTAGCTCAAGACAATAAATGCCATGTTTTTTTATAAGATGATTGTACCTATTTATTTTTAGGACTACAGTTAAATAACACAGACAACACACACACGAGAACACACATGCAAAATATAATTAATTGGGCTTTAGCCAGTTTAGTTTTTATAGCGTCTTTTGCTTGCTATGCAATGGGTAATGCCTCCGGCGGCATAATGCTTTTAGCTGCGGGGTTTTTATTGGAGTTTGTTTTTTGGCTACATTGCTTTAAAAAATCAAAGCGCTTTAAGCAGCCGTTTTAAAAAAGCTGTTTAAAGCTTGCACGGTTTAACGCGCTACACCTAGTAGCGCTTTTAACTTTAGCAAGTTAAACAGGCTTTAATGGACTTGCTTAATTAAAGTGAATCCTTAATAATGGCTGTATAAATAAACAGTTGTTATGTGGTAATGAAAAAGTTTATTCATATCGACATGGACTGCTTTTATGCAGCGGTTGAAATGCGCGATAACCCCAAACTTGCCAGTGTGCCTTTAGCGATTGGTGGTAATAGCCGTCGTGGTGTGCTCTCTACAGCAAATTATATAGCGCGCGAATATGGTGTTCGCTCGGCTATGTCTAACTACCACGCTAAGCAACTATGCCCCGATTTAGTTATTGTGCCCGGGCGCATGGCGGTTTATAAAGAAATTTCTAACCAAATACGCGCTGTATTTAAACGCTATACCGACCAAATAGAGCCGCTGTCGCTTGATGAAGCTTACCTAGATGTAACCAACAGCACCGCATGCAAAGGCAGCGCAACGCTTATTGCTCAGCAAATTAGAGCAGATATTTATAACGATACCGGTCTTACCGCCTCTGCCGGAGTTGCCCCCATTAAGTTTATTGCCAAAATAGCCAGTGACGAAAATAAACCCAATGGCCAATTTGTGGTTTTGCCGGATGAAGTTGATGCATTTTTAAATAATTTACCCCTGGGTAAAATCCCTGGTGTGGGCAAAGTAACCCTCGAAAAGCTTAATTTAAAGGGGTTATACACAGGTAAAGACGTTCGCGAGAAAGGCGTTAATTGGATGCAGCAGCACGTGGGGAATTTTGGTGTATCGCTTTATCAAAAATGTGCTGGCGAATATATTGGTAAAGTAACCACTGAGCGAGTGCGTAAATCGCTTAGTGTTGAACACACCTATGAATACAATAAAAATAGCTTACAAGAATGTTTAGATCAGTTACCTAAATTACTGGAAGAGCTAACAGCGCGCCTTAATAAGCAACAGCTACAAAATCGTATTAATAAGCTAAGTGTAAAAGTGAAGTTTGCAAACTTTGTTGTTACCTCAGCGGATCAAGCTCATCATCAGTTAAATACTGCTATTTTTACTGAATTACTCTCTAAGGCGTATCAACGCGGTATGCAGCAACCGGTGCGCTTATTAGGCATTGGAGTAGGTGTTAAAAATGAACCTAATTTAAATCTGCAACTGAGTATTCTTGATTAACTACACGCTTTTTTGCAATTTAGAGTGCTTTAGCAAAGTAATTTAAACGTGGTATAAGCAGGGGCTGCCTTTACTAAAAACTATATAGTGGTTGTTAGTTTCTTCTTAAAACATGGAGTCACTTTAGTTTGCTGTAAAACCAAGTTGCCAGATTAAAATGAGCTGATCGCAGTTGGCTGGTTTTGTGTTTTTATATCAACGATAATAGCCCCTTATGTTTTCTAACAGGAGTTTTACTTATGGCATATCCTCAAGCGATAGCTGCACAATCACTTAGTGCAAGCTTTGACTCATTTTCTCACGATGCACTTATTATAATTAGTGATGACTTTTCTCAATTAGCCAATAACTCATTAAGTGATGCTATCGAATCACACGCTAAAGTAGATTCTCGTATTGGTAAACAAGTTACGTTTTTAGTGGTTGATAATGTACGCGTTGTTTTAGCGCCTACGGGGCCGCTTAACCGCGATTACGATGATGTAAGGCGCTATTTTGATGCCGCTAAGCTAGCGATTAACGAAGCAAAAGCCGCGGGTAGTGTAAACCCTGCTATTTACTTACCAAAATTACATACAGATGCGCGTTACCAGCATGCATTAGAAGTGGCGTATTTAGGCGCATGCCAAGCATTATGGCAGCCTTTAGAGGCGCGCGAATACCACGGCGAAAGCATTGAACCTATTACGCAAATAGGTTTAATCGATGCAAATGAGCAAACAGTTAAAGCTGTAAATGCAATTGCAGCAGGGCAATATGCGGCACGTGACTTATGCGGTACTGAGCCTGAACGTATGGCGCCACCACGTTTTGCCGATTACTGTGTTGAGCTTTTTAAAGGCTCTAAAGTAGCGGTTGATGTGATTGACGATATTAACACGATAGATAAAAACTACCCTATGCTTAGCACTGTTGCGCGCGCATCTTATGCGGTTGAGCGCCACCACCCACGTGTTGTTAAGCTAGAATACGTGCCAGAAGGTGAAGTAACGCGCACGCTAATGTTTGTTGGTAAAGGATTAGTTTACGATACCGGCGGCGCCGNGATAAAGGCGGGGCTGCATCCGTTGCGGGCTTTATGAAAGCCGTGGCAGATTACCAACCTAAAGGCGTTAAAGTTATTTCTTACTTAGCTGTGGTTCGTAATTCAATTGGCTCAGATTGTTTTGTACCAGATGAAATTATCACTAGCCGTGAAGGCGTACGTGTACGCATTGGTAACACCGATGCAGAAGGGCGTTTAGCTATGGGTGACCTACTTAGCGAAATGAAAGATGTAGCTAAAGGTGAAGTTAACCCAACACTGTTCACCGTGGCAACCCTTACAGGCCATGCGGCACGTGCTATGGGCCCTTACGGAGCATATGTTGAAAACGGACCTGCACGTAGCGCTAATACCTCTCGTCAAATAGCGGATTGTGGTGATTTATGGGCAGATGCAGCTGAGGTTTCTCGCTCTCGCCGTGAAGATTACGACTTTATCAAACCGCGTACCCTCGCTGATGATGTTTTATCAAGCAATAATGCGGCCTCTGCTGTTACAGCCCGTGGGCATCAATTCCCTATGGCGTTTTTAGCCGTTGTTGGTGGGCTTGATAAACACGGTAACGACTCTGAGCAGCCGCTTCCTTATGTACATATGGACATTGCTGGTAGTGGTGTTGAAGGCGGTGATTGGCAGCACGGCAAGCCAACCGCAGCATCAGTAACGAGCTTATTTGCACGCTACTGTATGTAATACCAATCCGCAATAATACTTAATCATTTTTCGGGGCTAAACGTGTCGCTATCTGTGTTAAAAAATTCTCATTTAGAACAACTAAATAGCAAATTTTTTGCCTAGCCATCAACACGTTTTTCCATCCTAAAAATAGATCACTTAATTATGCGAAATGGTATAAGCTAAAAACGCTTATGTAATAAAAAGCCCTGTTAATTCAGGGCTTTTGTTTTTTAATTATTTTAATTTAAAGCGATTAACCACGCTCGAAAGCCCTTGGCTACTTTGTTTAAGGTTATCGCTGGCATCGGTAAGTTGCTTTGTATTATTTAGTGATTGCTCGGTTGATTGTGATAGCTCGTTAATACGTAAATTAACCTCGTCAGCGGCTTGCGTTTGCTGCTCAGTGGCACGGGCTATTTGGCTGTTCATGTCGGTAATTATAGATACCAGCCTTTCTATTTCATTGAGCGATGTATCGGCAGA
>NZ_AUTO01000318.1:0-3537 GCF_000498055.1 Pseudoalteromonas sp. TB51 | reverse complement strand
CTTGGTGCGAAAGCGCCAGGTCTTTTTTATGCACTTGATTTGGTGTTTTCATATCCAAACTTAAGTGCGGTCGCATTTCATTGTATATAAATATCGATTCTTCAACGAGCTGTTTTAACTCTGCCATATTGCGACATTTATACAGTAAAAACTCTTGCTTTAATATCCCGTTAATACGCTCTGCTAATGCGTTTTGATAACAGTCATACCCATCGGTCATCGATGGTCTAATGCCCTCTTTTAATAGCGCATTTTGATATACTTCAGAGCAATATTGTAAACCTCTATCTGAATGATGAATGGCATCACGTTTATATACGCGTTGCTTAATTGTCATTTCTAATGCTCTGACTACATCGGTTGCTTTCATTTCATCACTCAGCTCATAACCCATTATTTTTCGACTGTAAGCATCAGTGACTAACGATAGGTAATGCACGCCTTGCGCTGACTTTACGTATGTAATGTCACTAACGAAGACTTCCTCGGCCGCAGTAGGCATGTATTCCTTTAGTAAATTGGGATGCTTGCGCATCCAATGGTTACTGTTTGTTGTTTTAGTGTAATTTTTCTTTGGTTTTACAAGAAAGTCATGCTCTCTCAAATAATCAAAAAAACAATCACGACCTAGTTTAATGCCACGCTCTTGCAGGTCTGGCTTTATCATCAGATAAAGTTTCTTCCCACCAATACGAGGCATGAATTGCCGCCAGTACATCACTAATTCTTTGACTGGCTCCAATTCTTTATTCCGAGCATCTATTCTGCGCATAGCTTGATAGTAACCTTGTCGCGTTACGCCATATGCACGGCATAACGGAGTAAGCTTTATTTGATGGTTTTCTTTTGCGCGCGTGATAGCTCGGATATGTACTTTTTTCGCAAGCCCGCTCCATATTCTTCATCCATAATATTAATCATTTCATCTTTGATTAAATCCTTTAGGCGTAACTCTTCTATCTCGCGCTCTAAACGTTTAATTTTTTGTGCTGGGGTTTCTTTCGATTTAGGCATGTTGGCTATATAAGTTGGTTTAGACCAATCTAATTTACCATGTTTTCGCAGCCATACCAGAACGGTACTGCGGCCTTGAATACCGTAATGACTTTGCGCTTGTTTATAGGTGAAGTCGCCTTTTTCTACTTGCTCAACAATAGATAATTTAAAGCCTAATGTATAATCTCGCTGAGTACGCTTAACGTCTTTAATTTTAGTGGTTTTCATAAAATAAGTCCTAAATGTGTAAACACATTTCAGGACAAGACATTAATAGCTATTAAAAAGCCCGCTAATTAGCGGGCTTTTTGCTGTGTAGTAATCGGGTTAAGTAAATAATCTATTTAATCCATTTAACGCCGCAACACGGTAGGCTTCTGCCATCGTTGGGTAGTTAAATGTGGTATTTACAAAGTAGTCAACAGTGTTGCCTGCCCCTTTTTGTTCCATGATGGCTTGGCCAATGTGAACAATTTCTGAGGCACGCTCACCAAAGCAATGCACGCCAAGTACTTCTTTTGTTTCACTGTGAAACAATATTTTTAAACTACCAACTTCTGTACCCGCAATTTGCGCACGAGCTAAGTGCTTAAACTGAGCACGACCAACTTCATACGGTACTTTTGCAGCGGTTAGCTGTTGCTCTGTTTTACCTACCGAACTCATTTCAGGAATGGTATAAATACCGGCCGGTATATCTATAATTAGCTTATCTTCGCAATTACCGCAGGCAATAGCATCGGCAGCTATACGGCCTTGATCAAATGCAGCACTCGCTAAGCTTGGGTAGCCAATTACATCACCTACTGCGTAAACGTTGTCTACCTCAGTTTGGTACATTTCGTTGACTTTAAGTTGGCCTCGACCATCGGCTTTTAAACCAATAGCTTCAAGGTTTAGCGTATCGGTATTACCTGTGCGTCCGTTAGCAAATAAAATACAATCGGCTTTTACACGCTTGCCCGATTTTAAATGCATGACAACGCAATCTGAGCGCGTTTCTATACGGTCAAACTCTTCGTTATGACGAATAACAATACCGCTGTTCCAAAAGTGGTAGCTAAGCGCGTCAGAAATTTCTGCATCCATAAAGGCTAATAAGCGGTCGCGTGTGTTTACTAAATCTACCTTAGCGCCTAAGCCTTTAAAGATTGAAGCGTATTCACAGCCAATAACACCCGCACCGTATATAAGTACACGTTGTGGGTCGTGCTCTAGGCCTAAAATAGTATCGCTGTCGTAAATACGTGAATGGCTAAAGTCGACCTCAGGTGGGCGGTATGGGCGTGAGCCAGTAGCAATTACAATGGTTTTAGCGGTAATACGCTCTGCTGAGCCATCAAGGCGCTTAATTTCGACCGTGTGTTTATCTACAAAACTCGCATCGCCTTGGTACATATGAATGCGGTTACGGTCGTAAAAGCTGCTACGTAAGTTTGACTGCTTAGAAATAACAGAACTTGCATGACTTAAAATATCAGGAAACGTTAAGCGGCTAGGGCGCTCGCCAACATTAAAAAGTGGGTTTGCTTTGTATTCAATATAGCGGCTAACCGAGTGGCGTAATGCTTTTGAAGGAATTGTTCCCCAATGTACACAGCCACCGCCAACAGCTTGTTGGCGCTCAATAACCGCTACTTTTTTATCGTTTTTAGATAGGTTCATGGCGGTGCCTTCACCGCCAGGGCCCGTACCAATAATTATTGCGTCATATTGGTAAACTACGGGTGCTTTTTTTTGTTCTGGTTGTTTGGCCACAGCCACTCCTAAATTAATTAAAAGAGGCTTTTAATAACCTCGCATTAAGTGCTAGCCATGCCTGTTTTTGATTTTCCCAGGCGGCTTCCAGCTCATGGTATTGTGTCATTAATGCTGATTGTTCACACTGCTTTGCCATGTTATTTTTTTTAGCTTCTAACACTTGTTTTTGTAGTGAACAGTAATTTTGCAGCTTTTTCAGCAGTAAATCGTACTCTTGTTGTAATAATGTAAGCTTATCTTGCGCTAAAGGCAATTTTGAAAGGCGCGTTTGCGTTTTACTCATTAGCGTTTCGGCTTTGGCTTTTTCTATGCGCTCAACCGGGGTGCGCTTTAATTTACTGGCTAAACCGAGCGCTGCTAAAGAGCGAATCATCCATTTAGTTGGGTCGTAATGAAACCACTTAATACCGTTACGGTAATCGCTTGCAAAAATATGGTGGAAGTTATGGTAACCTTCGCCATAAGTAAATAACGCTAAAAAGCCATTATCGCGCGCAGTGTTTTTTTCAGTGTATGGGCGTGAGCCCCAAATATGAGCCAATGAATTAATGAAAAAGGTAAAGTGCTGGCTCAATACTAAGCGTAATAAACCTGCAAGTAGTAGCATGCCCCACACATCGCCCACTAATAAACCAAGCATAAGCGGTAAACCGACATTCATGGCTATAACAAGCTTTAAGTAGTGTTTATGCTGCCACATAACAATTTTATTGCGCTGTAAATCGCGACAATTACTGTAATCGTTATAACTATCGCCTTGGTAATCACGGAGCATCCAGC